>JAQWZS010000081.1 GCA_029253325.1 Bacteroidia bacterium | reverse complement strand
GCAAGTGCAGAGGGAATCATCTGTGTTGAAAAATTTAGTGGTCAGCATGTATCACCCTTAGATTATGGGAACATTCCAGGATGTACTTATACTTGGCCAGAAATTGCATCGGTAGGATATACCGAGGCTAAAGCTAAAGAAGCAGGATACGACATCAAAGTGGGTAAATTCCCGTTTAGTGCGAGTGGTAAAGCGAGTGCAAGTGGATCAAAAGAAGGTTTTGTGAAAGTCATATTTGATGCTAAGTATGGCGAATTCTTAGGATGCCACATGATTGGTGCAAATGTTACAGAAATGATTGCTGGGGTAGTTTCGGCAAGAAAGCTTGAGACAACTGGTCATGAGATGATTAAGACAGTACACCCTCACCCAACGATGAGCGAGGCCATCATGGAGGCATGTGCTGCTGCTTACGATGAGGTGATTCATCTTTAATTATTCTTAATTTTATTTAACATTTTAGGCTCTAATATTACACGAGATTAAGTTTACCTTTGCGTGATGTTTGATAGTCTTACTGGAAATGGTCGGGTTTGGATTTTTACTTCTAACCGAAAGTTGACAACCCGTGAGGTAGATAAAATTAATGCAAAATTTGATGTTTTTTGTCAAGATTGGTCGGCCCATGGTTCACAATTGAAAGCCAGTTTTCAAATATTTAATGATCAAATTTTAGTTTTGGGTGCAGATGAAGATTTTGAGCCAGCAAGTGGTTGCTCTATTGATAGATCTACGTCTATTTTTCAAGAAATTGACCAAACTTTACAGATTGATTTATTCAATCGACTGAATTTAGCTTTTCAAGAAAACGATGAGATTGTCATTGTTCGGATGGCTGACATTCAATCAGCTTATGATTTAAAGAAAATTACAGATTCTTCTATTTTCTTTGATAATTCCGTAAATAGTCTTCAGGATATTAGAACACGATGGAAGTTGCCTTTTTGTAAGAGTTGGGCATATACTAAAATAAAAAAATAATGCCTCGCTTAATTTTAATCGAATCTTCTAATCAGGTATGCTCTGTTGCATTATCTAAGCAAGGTGAAATTATCCAAGAAAAGTTTATTGAAGAGCCCAATTCACACTCTGTTTATTTAGCCTCTTTTGTAGATGAGGTAATGGCTCTATCGGGCTTATCATTCAATCAACTTGATGGAGTTGTTGTGAGTGATGGGCCAGGTTCATATACGGGACTAAGAATAGGGAGTAGTTTGGCAAAAGGGATTTGTTTTGGTGCGGACATTCCCCTAATAGCGGTCTCGACCCTGAGAGGATTAGCAGGTATCGCTCTGAAAGAGTATCCGTCGGTGAATCAAGTAATCTCTTTAGTAGATGCTAGAAGGAGTGATGCATATATGGGCATTTATGACCGAGAATTAATCCCATTAGTTGATGAGCAGTTTGTCACGATAAATTCTGAAATTAGAATTGAAAAAAATAACACAGCAATTATTGGTTCTGGGGCTAATAAGTTTATCAATGAATTGGATAAAGGCAAAGTCTTAAAATGTTCTAAATCAGCATTATATGCCAAAGATTTATTGGATGAAGCATTGCTAAAATGGTCGGATAATAGCTACGTAGATTTGATCACATATGAACCGAATTACATTAAGTCAGTATTCGTTACTAAACCAAAGCCAAAATTTTAATCCACTTTGCTCAAGTGAGCGTAACTTAACAGTATATTTGTAGTGTCTTAAGCGTTGATGAAATATATAATTTTCATAGTTGCATTTATTTTTGTTTCGACAGGTTTGTTGGGACAAACTTTTGATGAAAAAACAACGACTTCCTCTAATGTAAGATTAAATGTTACTAATTCTGGAACCTATGGCAATGCCTTTAGAGGGTACAAGAATGGTTCTGGGAATCCTTCTGGGGAGTATCCAGCGGGTAGTGGTGTGGAGCATCTTTTTGAGAGTGGTATCTGGTTTGGTGGGCTTATCAATGGGTCTACAGTAGGTGTGAGTACAGCCGCAGTTGATGCCCCACAAGGATATAGCACAGGTGCAGCTGGATTTGAGTTTTATCCTGAACAAGGTGATGTGCTCAAAGAACTTTCCTCGTTAAGAAACAGCCCTTATTATAGCCCTGATGCTATATCTCACCAAGATTTTATAGGTGTTTATTCCGATGTGAATGTGCAAGTACCTGGTACACAGATTCAGATAGGCGGGCATCTAGACCCATTGTTTGTCAAGGTGAAATCTCGCTCATTTAATTGGAACTATGGATTCAGTGACTTTTTTGTTATTCTTGATTTTGATATTGAAAACGTTGGAGAATATACGATTGATAGTGCCTACTTTGGTTTGTGGGCAAATACGGTTGTCAGAAATATTAATGTAACACCAGCAGGTAGCGGTGGAGCAGCTTTTTATAACAAGGGTGGAAATGGATATCTAGACAGTTTGCAAATGGCATACTGTTACGATCATTCTGGTGATGTCGGTTTTACCAATAGTTATGTTGGACAAAAGTTTTTAGGTGCTGAGGACAAAAATGGGTTTCAACACCCAATTTCAAACCCTCGATTTAAGGCTCACTACAACGCTTGGCAGTTCAATAGTACTTCAGACCCAGTGTATTTTCAGCCAACAAATGACAATACTCGCTATCAAAAGCTAACCAAGGGTTTGAACGATCAACTGTGCTGGAATCAAAATAATAGTTCAAATTCTAATTGCGGTTCCAAAAGCTATCAGGAGCAACTAAATGATTTAGGTAATCGTTCAGATTTAGTCTCAGTTGGGCCATTCTTAAATTTTGAACCAAGCGACCATGTCAAGGTAAGCTATGCTTATATTTTCGCTAGAAAAAAAGAAGATGGCAATCCAAACTCAGATAATAATGCTTTTCAGAGAAGTACATTTTTGTCAAACGCCAGTTGGGCTCAAACTGCTTATAATGGTGAGGATGTCAATTTTAATGGAGTTTTAGATGATGGTGAGGATAATAATGGTGATGGAGTTCTTACTAGATTTGTCTTGCCATCTCCCCCTGATATACCCAACACAAAAATTATAACTTCTGACAACAAGATAGAAATCTTTTGGCAGGATAATTCAGAGAGAAGTATTGATCCAATCAGTCAAGAACAAGATTTTGAAGGATATCGTTTGTACATGACAAAACTAGGCTTTGATGTTACAGATGTTCCGAATCTACAAAGAGATCTTGTGAAGATTGCCGAATATGATATCCGCGACAATGGTTATGGTTACGAAACTGGTTTTGCTTCTGTAAAATTAGACAAGCCAATTGTCATTGATGGAAGCGAGTATCAGTATAAGTATACTATAGATAAAGTGCTAAACGGTTGGCAATATGCAGTTTCCGTCACTGCATTTGATAGAGGCAACGAAGAAAACAATTTAGAAAGTTTAGAATCGAGTTCTGTTTCAAATAACTTTAGAGCTTTTGCTGGCAAACCTATCAATGAAAGCATTACTAAAAACAAGCCGTTTGTATATCCAAATCCTTATTATGCTGGGGCAAGTTGGGAGGGAAGAAGTAGCTTTCAAGAGCAAAGTAGAAAATTATATTTTGCCAATCTACCCAAACATTGTGAGATTAATGTATTCACTTTAGCAGGTGATTTTTTAGATAGAATTACACACCACGATGATTATAATGGTGATGATATTCGGTGGAACCAGACTTTTGGATCAGAAAACCCCAGCCAAAATGTTTTTAGTGGTGGTGAGCATGGCTGGAATTTGCTAACAGAGAACACCCAAATTATAGCTCGAGGTTTATATCTTTTTACGGTAAAAGACCTTGAAACAGGAGATTTATATAAAGGAAAATTTGCAATTATTAAATAAACAATAAAATGAAAAAACAACTTACAATTCTAATTACTGGTTTACTAATGGCCACTTTATCATTGGCTCAAACAGTCGTTTCAGTTCGGGACATTCAATATATCAGTCCAACAGATTTAGCTGATTGTAAAGACTTGAGTTCATACGATGATCAAGAGATTAAGACAATTGGGATCGTTATGCATGATGGCAACCTTACAGAATTGGCATCTGGATCTGTGAATGGCGGGTACAGACCAGGGGTTCATATCTTGGATACTTCATCCAGTGGGATGGGAAACTTCAGGGGAGTTCAGATTCATGGGGTTTATACCGATGGAGGTGGTCAAAGTCAACCTGTGAGTAAACTTGATAACCTCGTTTCAGGAATGATCATTGAGGTTACAGGTAAGGTAGGGAATTTTCAAGGAGAAACGCAAGTTTTCCCATTGGACAATTCGTCTGTGAAAGTAATTGGTTCAGTATCTGCTCCAACTGCAGAAGTAATAGACCTAGGTAAGTTAAATGATAATACGCGATCAAATATTTATGTGACAGGTGAAGAATGGGAAGGTTCTTTTGTTCAGTTTAATAATGTAACAGTTGTTTCTGTTTCTGTCTTTAGTGGGAATAGAGTAAGTTTTGACGTATCGGATGAAAATGGTAACGTGATTAATGTATCTGATCGATTCTTAGTACAAAAAATTCCAGGAAGAACGTTGGTAAACCCTTCAAGTCCTCAAAATGACGGAGAATTTGTTGCTCCTATTGTTGGAACAAAATATGAGTCATTAAAGGGTATAATTATGCACTCTCAAAATGGGTGTTCAGGAGGTACTGGTAGAGGTTATGAATTAAATCCATTCGATAAGAGCCATTATAAAGTTGGTGATACACCACCAAGTATTACGGAAGTTACAAGAATACCATTGGTTCCATCTAGTTCAGATAATCTCAAGATAAGTGCTAAAATTATAGATTTCAACGGGACAGTTGATAATCAGAAATTATATTACACTGATGATACAAACAAGGATAATCCAGATTTTACTGAAACAACGCTAACATTAAAAGCAGGGTCTACTGACGAATATGAAGGTGCTATTCCAGCTTTTGCTGACGGAACAATTATCAAATATTACATCTCAGCTACAGATAATGATGGAAACGTAAGCTACAGCCCATTTTCAGCAAGTAAAGCAAAAGGAGCCACTGCATTTTATACAGTACGTGATGGTGGTTTAACTATCCCAGACTTACAATATGTTTTAGATCCAACATCTGACGCAAGTCCATATAAGGGGCAAACAGTTACGGTTAGAGGCTATGTAACATCAAGTGCTAAGCCCTATGACTTAGAGGATGTTTATATTCAAGATAAAGATGCAAAAGAATGGGGAGGAATTCGTATTTCAGGAAGTTCAGACTTATTAGAATTATGGAGAACAGAAGAAGTGGAAGTGACGGGAACAATTGAAGAATCATTCGGTTTTACACAAATGCTTGTTAGTTCTGTAACAAAAACAGGAAACAAGGCAGAAATAGCTCCAATTGAACTTCCGGTAAGTGACAGTGCTGGTCGAGTAAATAGAGGGATGGAGAAATACGAAGGAATGCTTGTTAGAATGGTTAATCAAGGAGGTAAAGTTAAGATTTCTAATCCACGATTAAATCCATTTGGGGAATGGATGATATCAAGCGATACTGGAGCGAGCTTTAATAACAGTACCAAAGTACAAACAGGGGTTAAGAATGGGAATAATAATTCATCATTATGGGTTTCTGTGGTTTCAGATGATACGCTTGAGAATATAGAGGGAATAATGGAAGTTCCAGCGATTGAAGCAACTAAAGAAATGGATATGGATGCTATCGTAGGTGTCATCTACTACGGATTTAGTCAGTATTCTCTTAAACCTAGAAACAACGATGATATTATTGGGTTTAGTTTATCACTTGAGAGTACAAATTATGCAGGTGATACAGCGACAAATTCTATAATAGACATTGATGAAAACGGGTTCATATTCTATCCGAACCCTTCTAGCGATGTGTTGAATGTGACTACTAGAAATTTGAGAGGTGGAACATTATACATTAGAAGTATTGAGGGTAGAGAAATGATGAAAACACCCATACTTGATTCTAAGCAATTAAATATAGATTCACTGATTCCTGGAATATATATGCTAGAATTTATAGATTCGGATGGAATTAAAATGTCAGCTAAATTCATTAAAATTTGATTAATAGTCACCCTCAAATAACAAGTAGCAAGACCATTATTATTTGCCTGGTCTTGCTACTTTTTATCGCCTCTTGTAAGGAGGGCGAATCATTGCCTAACAGTGCTCCTGAGACTCAAATATCTATTGAGAGCATCAACTTATCAGGGAATAACCGTCTGAATAGTACGGTAAACCTTACTTGGTTTGGAACAGATATCGATGGCTATATCCAATTTTATGAGATTCGAATTGGAGATAAAGATTGGTTTAAAACCCAAACGCAAGACAGTATTTTTCTATTTGATATAGAGCCTAATCAGGACTCAACAGATATTGACTTTTATGTACGTGCAGTTGACAATGAGGGAGTTAAAGACCCTACTCCTGCATATTTAAAGGTACCTTTAAAAAATAGCACACCAGAGGTATATTTTGAGGAGGCATCACTTCCTCTAGACACAACAAGCCTGGTGATTACTTTTAGATATATGGCTTCTGACCCTGATGGAGACGAAACATTAAAAAAATGTTTTATAAGAGCCAATGAGGGTTCGTGGTCAGAAATTGATCTCAACCAAAAACTGGTATCTCTTTTACCTGTCAACCCATCAGAAAGTGGTGTTGGTGATGCAAAAGTTTATTATGGATTAGAAAAGGAGTCATCTCATACAATAGATGGATTTAATAATGGTGGTGATAACATAATCCAATTGAAGGTTGAGGATATTGCAAATACTTCTAGTAATATTGATAGCACACCTCCAATATTTGTCTGGAGTCAAACTTCAGATCTTCTGGTAATAGGAGGCCACAATAATCGAATTGATAAGGAATATCAAACGTTAGTAAATAACAATTATACTTCAGCAGATTTTATAAATTATGCTAAAAATGGAGGGTTAAATCAGCCTAGGTTTTGGAATCCAGATTTCAGATTGTTGTCGGAACAATATGATAAAGTTTTTTTTCATACTGATGAAGGTAATTTTAGCAATCCGTTAACAGGAGCCGATGGCAAACTCCTTGATTTTGCGGCACCTATTATTCAAGGGTTAATAGATAATCAGAAAAAAGTTCTTGTTTCTACAGCATTTGCTACAGGGACCAATATTGATATCATAGGTGGAGTATTATCCATCGACAGCTTTACAAGTAGTAGAGGACAGGCATTTTTTGAAAATGACAGTTTCGCAAAAAGTAAAGTAGATGGATTCCCAGATTTACAACCAACCAATTTTTTATTAGCTATTGATCCATTTTACTACAGTCAAGAAGCAGAGGCCTTGTATGAAGCTCACCTCACCCCAAATGGTGGCTGGACAGGGCCAAAGACTATTGCAATTCAAAGAAGATCAACGGAAGGTGATGTAAATTTGGTTTTATTTACCGTAGAATTACATAAGCTAGACAAGTTATCATCTAATCAGAATCAATTAATTTCAAAAATATTTAATGAGACTTTTAATTGGTAGTATATTAGCTTTTTCAGCTCTTTTTTCTCATGCTCAAATGGGGAATTTGAAAGGGAAACTAACTGATGAGACCAGTGGTGAAAGTCTTGTTGGAGCATATGTTCGTGTTGTTGGGACATATGGAGCAGCAATATCTGAAGCTGATGGTACATTTATTATCAAAAACATCAAACCAGGTAGGTACTCTATTAATATTTCGTTTATTGGTTATCAGCAGAAGGTTTATAATGATATTGACATAAAGTCTGGGATAAACACCATACTTAATGTCAAAATGGTAGCTCAAACTAATACTTTTGAGACTGTTAAGGTTGTAGGTAAGAAAAAAATCATTGAATTGGATGACGCTAAAAGTACGATTACCTTGAACAAGAAAGACATTGGTGAGATGAATGTTAGAGATGTTCAAGAAGTTGTTGCTATGCAGGCTGGAGTATCAAAGTCTAGTGATGGAATTCAAATCAGAGGAGCACGTGTTTATGAAACATCATTTAATATTGATAATATCAGTGCACAAGATCCATTGGCTGGTACAGGATTTGGAGTAAAAGTATCGAGTGGGTCAATTGGCGAATTACAGTTGATTACTGGTGGAGCTGGAGCTGAGCACGATGGTGGAACAGCTGGAGTGATAAGTACAACGATTAAAGAAGGTTCAGAGAAATTTCAAATATCTGGAAGTTATCAAAGAGATAATGTGGGGAATACTTCTTCTATGGGCTGGAATACAGATTTAGGTGAGTTATCCTTTGGTGGTAAGTTTAAGGTAAAAGGTAAGAAATTCTACTTCTTCAATAACGCTACTTTTAATTTGAGTGACGATTATTTTGGACCAACAGCCAATCAAATTCATAGTTCGATTATTGGTGAAAATGACAGTTTATGGGCACCACGTCAGTCAAACCAGTTTACCCATACCTTTAAATTAAGTCATGAGCTGAACTCTAAAACAAAAATTTCAATCACTAATCAGCACAGTCTGACGATTAATCAAAATACGAGAACACTTCAGATTGTTGGTTTCGATGCAATTTTAAGACCAGGGTTCCAATTTGATAGAAGCCTAAATTTAGATAATGCATCCACATACACCCATCATTCTAATCTGACCGCATTAAATCTCAGAAGAGCTATTAATGAACAATTGGTTGCTACTTTTTCTATTGGAAGATTATTTACTAATCTTCGAGCAGATGCTAACGGTCTACCGTTTAGAACTCCAACCGTAGATCAGGTATTCGATGAATATAGTATTGTTACAGACCCTGTTCAAGTATTTAATCCTAGCGGAAATATTCAATTTGTTCTACCTGGTCCAGGATTTATTAATAATGGGGGGATAAGTTCTTTATGGCACGATCACTTTGCTCAAGAATATACAATAAAAGCAAATGCTAAATATTATCCATTAAGTAAAGTTCACCAGATTAATTTTGGATGGGAGCAAAAACTGAATCAATACCAATGGGTAGATGTTACTCGTCCATGGGTAGGGGCACCAATTGTAATCAATGATAGTACAAGTACTCCCAGTATAAGTATAGGTTCAAGCAATGATATTTGGAATGTAAAGCCGAATAACGGAGGTTTATTTTTTAGTGATAAAATAGATTACAAGGGTATCATTGCTAATTTAGGGTTGCGTTTTAATTATTGGGCACCAGGAAAGTTTGCTGATGATGCAGTATCTAATCCGGAAGCTCCAGTTATTGATCAAGTAAGGTCTGATTATCAAAAAAACACCATCAATGTTTTTGGGTTAAGATACAAGGCAAGGATTCTTCCAAAGGTTAATGTCTCTTTTCCTGTGACGAGCAACAACGTGCTATACTTTAATTATTCTCACAGCATGAGATTACCCCACCCTCGATTCTTATATGCTGGACTTGATCCAGTATACCAAGATAGAAGCTTTTTGTCTTTTTTAGGAAATCCAGATTTAAACCCAGAGGTTAACATTTCATACGAAATAGGATTCAAATCACAAATTGGGAAGAATTTAGGACTAACAGTAGCAGCTTATAACAACAATCGATTTGACTATATTGTTAGTAGAAAAGTTATCGTCAATGATCAGACTGGTCGTCCCGTAAGTAAAACAATGTACATTAATCAGGATTATGCAAAAGTGCAAGGAGCTGAGGTTAATGTAATATGGAAAATAACTCCACAAATTAAGATATTTGGTAATGTAGCTTATCAACTTGCAAAAGGGAAGAGTAATAGTGCTCGAGAGAGTAGTTTACAGATAGCTCAAAATGGGGAGGTACCTTTGAGTACAGAAAATTATTTAGCATGGGATAGACCTTGGAACGTGAACTTGGGAACTGTTTTTACTCCGGACAGCAATGCCACTTATTATTCTAATTGGATGAGAGGATTACAGATTTATATGAGTTCGTCCTATCAAAGTGGATTCCGCTATACACCCATGATATTAGAAGGGTACAATGCTTTAGGAAGACCAGAGTACGC
>JAQWZS010000163.1 GCA_029253325.1 Bacteroidia bacterium | reverse complement strand
TATCAGTAAAATGGCAAAAGATGCACTTCACATATTAAAAGAGGAAAATCTAAGTCAATTTAAGGCACTTGCAAAAATGCACTCACTCAAATTCAAATTGGACACAATACTCCCAATTTATGAGAAGCTTTATCAATAAACTTTACTTTTCAATAGTAAATACAACATCAGAGTTCGCATCTAAGGTAGCAAATTGATTAATTGGAATTTGTTCTGTAAAATTTCCTGAAAATACAATTTGTGAATTTGTATTTGAGATAATCTGAACATTATTCCCATTGTCATCTACTAAAGATATTTTACCATTATTTTCTGACCAAGTTCCTTGAGTTTGAACTCTCTCCACAGGAATATCAAAGTTTTGCTGTTGCCCAGCAAACTCAGCCACCACATCAGCTCTGAATATTAAATCTGTTGTATAACGGTTTGGATTTTCACTGAATGATACATTCCCTGAAATATTTGAACCCTTACCTGTGAACGTACCAGCTTCCTGACCCATAAAGGCTAATACACCATTTGTTAAATCAATTTTGGTGTAATCCCATTCTCCTATAAATGGACTAACTTCAACGCCACCCCCGTTCACTCCACCGTTATTTCCAGTCGTATCTGTTGTACTTTTACCTTCTTCAATGATAGGTAGAGGTGGTTTTTTACAACTATGAACTATCGGCGTCAAAAGACTTAACAAAAGGATTACAGTTAATTTTTTCATATTAATGACATGCAAGATACTAAAATTTCAACTACTCCACACCTTCCATGATTTATCTGCTTGTATTTTTAGCATTTCAAGTCCATTTACCGTCAATGCTCCATTCAATTTTGATTTGGTTAGAAATAGCGTCTCTACTGGATTGTATATTAAGTCATAACATAAATGTTTTGAGGTAATTGCTGAATATGGAATATCTACACAATCATCAATGGACGGGAAAGTTCCTAAGGGAGTAGTATTTATCAATAAATCATGATTTTTAATGACTTCATAATCTAACTGGGCATAACCAATCATATTTTGATTTGATTGCGAAACATGCAAACACTGTATACCTAATGATTTTAGGACGTAAGTAATCGTCCTACTAGATCCGCCAGTCCCAAATATTAGTGCTCTTTTATGATGAGACCGAGTATACTTGAGTATTGTTTTTCTAAAGCCAATATGATCCGTATTTTCTCCATATAATAACCCATTTTTAATTGATACTGTATTTACTGAATTTATTTCGCTAGCAATATGGCTTATTCGATCTAAATACGGAATAATTGATTGTTTGTATGGTATCGTAACATTAAAGCCGCTTAATTCTTCATCATGAATAAGTTTTTTGATTAATTCAATAGAAGATAATTCATAAGCCTTATAAGAGCAATCATTAATCTTTAAATCTGTAAATTTCTTTTCAAAATAACTCGGAGAAAAAGAATGTGCTAGACTCTCTCCTATGACACCATAATTCTTCATGAATTTGAACTAAATCTATCTAAAGTAAGAATTAGAAGAATTGCCAATACCATTAGCAATACACAAGCAAATAAATGAGAGTCTGTTCCATAAAGTGGATTCTCAGGTAAATTAGAAAAGGTAGAAGGAAGAACACTTTCACTGAACATGACAACTTCCTCACCTTTACTATTCATTCTAGTAGATGTAACATGTTGCCATGGCCATACTTTATTAAGTGAGCCTAAAAGAAAACCTGATAGCAATGCTAGAGTCTTATTTGGATACCTATCAAATGTAAAACCTAATAATCTGGAAAATGTCAATAACCCAATTAACATACCTGCCCCGAAGACAATCACTATTAATGCTTCTGGCCCTAATGGGTTCTCTAAAAAATTCTCAATAGCAGGCATAATAATCGTATACATTCCCATGAGAAGCAATACGAAGCTTCCTGATAAACCTGGAAGCATCAATGCAGAAACTCCTAAAATACCTGACAAAAAAACTACAGCCAAATTACTGCTCCCTGTAGATGGACTGGCAATAGTTATCCAATATACAAGGGCAAATCCAAGAATAGAGAAAAAGATTTCCAGCACCCCCCAACTTTTCACTTGCCTTGCAATTAAAGGTATTGAAGCTATTATTAATCCGAAGAAAAAACTCCAAATGTGGATAGGATGAGATTCTAAAAGTCCGACAATTATTTTCAATCCGACTATAAATCCTAAAGCCATTCCAAATAATAATTTCATCAAAAAATCACCATCAACTTTAGCCCATACACCCTTAAATCCTTCATTCTTAAAGACATCAATCAACGAAATATTGATTGCATTAATTGCATTTAAAAGTTTCTCATAAATACCTGTTATAAAAGCCAAAGTCCCACCCGAAACTCCTGGTATTACCTCCGCAACCCCCATGCTGGCCCCTTTTAATATTAATCTTATCGTTTCTTTCATAAAATCTTAAAAATTACTACCTCGTCCTCAACTTAGGCTTTATGTTTGCAATATAGATATGAAAAAGATTTTTGCTATCATTTTTCTTTCCCTCAGCCTAATCCTATTAATGGACAGCTGCAAAGCAAATAAGCGTTATAGATATAGAGGCCCAACCAAAAACTGTGACTGCCCTAATGGGTAGAGTTTCATAATATTTTAACTTTTTTCTTTGGTGTTACAAAGTGCCAACGTAAATAGTTTTCCATGGTTACATCTAATTTGTTAGGGTTCACATTATAATTAAAACCTAATCTGTTAAGAAAAACGAGATGTTTGCCAATTTCAACTTCATAACCAACTCGAAGACCAATCATTTTTCTGTAATCATGAGCTATTGGCCAATTTTTATTTCCTAGAGAATGATATAGTTGCTCTCCCCACGGAGCCTGAAATTGATACCCATCAAAATAATTAGCAACAAATTGATAGCCCTTATGATTCAATCTCAAAACTCCAAAATGCCCAACACCATCAAAAAATCCATTAACCTTAACATCGCTCCTATCTTCGTAATAAATAACATGTCCACTCATAAATAGAGAAGTGTTTTTATTAAAATTAACACTATACTCAAGACCATTCGCAAAATTATACTCAACAGAATTAGGAGAACTATTTTTATCAATTTCACCAGCACTATGAACGGTCATCCCCTGAGCATTGAATGATAATTTGTGCTTGTCATTATTTATTGGATTCAAAAAAACATTATAACCAGCCACAAACATTTCATTTTTAGGGTCATCATAGTAAATCATATCATGCCAGTCAATCCATATGTCATATGTTAAGCGATTCCCTGGTTTAATAATTTGAACACCTTGTTCAAAGCGATCAGTAATTACCTTTTCATAATCATACATTGGTTCAATCATCTTATGTTGCAGAGTTCCATCTAAGTTCCCAAAAGTGACATTATGTTTTAGTACATCACTATAGGTAAATTTAAAATAGGGTTCAATTGTCTTTATTTCAGGATTACCAAAATCATATCGAACTAGTAACCCTCCGTATATTTGAGCTTTTTCATTAAAAGAATATTGCATATAGGGAAGTAGATTAAACCCGACATATGATGACCCTTTGTCTATTCTTGAGAGGTACTCAGCATTTCTAAAATAACTCAAATTATCAAAGTGAAACTGTACATGAGAAGAGTCAATAACTTTTTCATACTTATTATTGTCAAAGAATGAATTTTCATATTGACTGTAAACATTAATGAACATTAATGATAAAAATATGAGAAATGAAAAATGCCTTGAAATCATAAGGTTATAAATTGTTGTTATGCAAATAAGCAACTTTGCAATGGTATTTCAATAGCAATAGTTAACAGGCACAATATTTGAGTATAATCTTTGTAATATGATTAGAATACTTTTCACTTACTTGACAATCCTAATACTTGGGAGTGGATTCAAAACAGATTATGGCATTGAAGAAAAACTTCGAAATCACCCTAATCAAGCTTTTACATTTGGTGAGCAACTAAAATATAGAGTTCATTATGGATGGATTAATGCTGCATCAATAGACATTAAAGTGGGGAGTAAAGCCAAAAAGGTTAATGGGCGATCAACCTATAACATCAAGGCTGTTGGGAAAACATATCGATCTTTTGATTGGGCATATAAAGTAAGAGATCATTTTGAAACCTACATCGATAGTGTAAGTCTAGCCCCCCTAAAATATTATAAAAACGTAAGAGAGGATAATTACAGAGATGAAGATCTTGTCTATTACAATCACTCAAAACAACGATTAACTGGCAAAAAGAAAAACATGGATATGCCCGCTTATTTACAAGATATTATAAGTGGTGTATTTTACGCAAGAACAATAGATTTTGCTCACTCTAAACCTGGTGCTACATTCCCAATTAGCATCTATCTAGATCAAGAAATCTACAACTTAAAATTTCGATACCTTGGTACGGAAACAATTAAAACAGATCTTGGAAAGATTAAATGTTTTAAACTACGTCCACAGCTAGTAGTTGATCGAGTCTTTAAGGACGAAGATGATATGACTATTTGGGTAAGTGCCGATAAAAATAAAATACCCGTTCGAGTTAAGGCAGACATTTACATAGGGTCTGTAAAAGTAGATATTACAGATGTATCTGGATTAAGAAATCCATTTACATCAAAGCTATAAGCTCAAATTAATTTATTTGACTACTTACTATAGATTGAAAACAATTGTTTTCAATACTTTTACAACCTAATCATGAATTTCCTAAGTGGCGAACAATTAGCAAAAAATCTTGGAGAGAGAATTCTTTTTGAAGAGTTAGATATTAGTATTAATAAAGGTGATAAAATTGCTTTAATTGCCAATAATGGAACAGGGAAAAGTTCCTTACTCAAGATTTTAGCCAAAGAAGACGAACCTGACGCGGGGATTGTCAGATATGGAAAAAATATCCGTTTTGCTTACTTGAGCCAAGAAGCAAATTTTGAAGAGAATCAAACCATTCAAGAACTGATTGATTATAGTAGTAGTGATGTCTTATCCATTATCAGATCATATGAATCTGCACTAAATGCTCAAACAGATAATTTCAACACTGAAACACAACGAGTATTTAACCAAGCCTCAATAAAAATGGATCAATATGATGCTTGGGATTTTGAACGAAAATTAAAAGAATTTCTATCAAGATTTAATATATCCGATTACAATCAACCGATTGCTTCTTTAAGTGGCGGCCAGAAAAAAAGATTAGCAATCAGTCTAACCTTATTGAATAACCCTGACTTATTGATTCTTGATGAGCCCACAAATCATCTTGATTTAGAAATGATTGAGTGGTTGGAAAACTATCTAAATAAATCATCCATCAGCATATTGATGGTAAGTCACGATCGGTATTTTATAGATTCAATATGCAACCAAATCATTGAACTGAATCAAGGAAAATTACAGACATATAATGGAAACTATGCTTATTTCCTTGAGAAAAAACATCACCTTGAATTAGCTCAAGCTACTGAAATTGAAAAAGCTAAGCAACTATACAAAAAAGAATTAGATTGGATAAGAAGAAGCCCCAAAGCAAGAACTACCAAAAGCAAGTCAAGGATTGGGTCTTTTTACAAAACAGAGGCAAAAGCTAAAAGTGGGAGTAAAGAAAAGGAACTTCAGTTATCTGTTAAAATGACCCGCATTGGCGGCAAAATTCTTGAACTAAAAAAAGTCTACAAATCCTACAAAGACCTTATCATCACCAAAGGATTTGACTATACTTTCAAAAAAGCAGAACGAATAG
>JAQWZS010000156.1 GCA_029253325.1 Bacteroidia bacterium | reverse complement strand
ACCTAAGTTGTCAAACACCTATTCCAATTCAATTGAACTATAACACACCGGAAACACTCGGTGCTGATAGAATTGCTGCTGCTGTTGGATCTCATTTTTTTAAACCAGATTCAACATGTTTAATTATAGATATAGGAACATGCCTTACAATGGATTTGTTGCAAAAAAGTGAGTTTTTAGGAGGTATGATTTCTCCTGGCATGAATATTAGATTCAAAGCAATGAATCAATTTACCGCTGGGCTTCCGTTGGTTGAAATAGATGATTCAAAGAAATTTCCTGGCAAGTCAACGGTTGAGTCAATTCAAATTGGCGTAAGTCAGTCTATTCGTCATGAGATTTTAGGATATATTCAGGAACAAAATGAGTTGTATAATTCATTGAAAATTGTTTTTTGTGGTGAAAACATTTTCCATTTTGATAAAGTCATCAAAAATGAGATATTCGCACGCCCAAATTTAGTCCTTGAAGGTCTCAATCAAATCATACAACACCATGCATAAGTTATTCAGAAGTTGCATTTTGATACTTATGCTATTTCCGTCTACGGCATTTGCTCAACTAAGTACAAGTTCTCCATATAGCATATTTGGTCTTGGTGAGTTGACACCTGGAGGATTTACACAACATCGTGGAGTTGGGGGAGCCTCAGTTTCACTTAGAGATCAAAACAATTTTTCATTTTCAAACCCGGCTAGTTATTCTAAAATTAGGTTTACGGTTTATAATGTAGGTGCTGGCGTGAATTTTGGAAAAATTTCCGATCAAACAACAGAAGCTGAGACTAATTCTGGTAATTTCAATCATTTTGCAATGGCTTTTCCATTGAATACTGAAAAGTCTATGGCATTTAGCTTTGGTGTAAACCAATACAGTGATGTTGGTTATGAGATTAAGAATAATATAAATCTTGACACTCCGTCTTATTTTAATTTGTATAAAGGTTCTGGAGGAATTAATCGCCTGTATATAGGGTATGGTGTTGAGTTGATGAAGAATTTTAGCTTCGGAGGTAACTTGAATATGAACTTTGGAAATATTCAGTCTAGAAAGTATCGAGTTTATCCTAATACTGACAAGGTATACAGCTTTAGTGATGAGACATTTTTTGCTTACAAGGGCTTGGATTTTGATCTTGGTGTCCAGTATTCTATTCAAAGTAAGAAAGGAAATGAGATTAATCATACCCTAGGTGCAGTTTTTAAGGGAGGTTCAAAGCTGTATGGTGATGGGTATCGTTATGCAGAAACATTTTATGGACAAAGTTTTATGGTTGGGAATACGTTTCCGATTGACACCTTAACATTTGAAGATAACAAAAAAGACACAGTCAGTAAACCTCTTGGAGTAGCTGTAGGATATACGCTAAACAAGGGAGACAAATGGGCACTATCACTTGAAGCTGAACAAATTTTGTTTTCTTCTGTTGAGAACAAGGTTAGTTCTGGAGAATTTAAAGACAATATGAGATATTCAGCTGGATTTTCGATAATTCCTTCACCAAATTATGGCGAGAGAGGTTCTTTTTTCAAGCACGTCAGGTACAGCATTGGGACAAGGTATGAGGACTTGTACTATAATTTTGGTAGTCAAACTTTTCGTGAGTTTGGCATAAGTTTTGGACTAGGTTTACCCGTAATAAAGTCTGTTAGATTAGAAGATGAGAAAGTGCCCGTTGTAAGTAGGGTAAATATTTCAGCAGAGTATATTAAAAGAGGTTCTAGCTCAAATGACTTTATACAAGAAGATTATTTCAAAATAGGATTAGGTTTAAATTTAAACGATAAATGGTTTACAAAAAGAAAATATCGCTAAAGATGAATTTTTTAAATAAGTATATTTTAATTGTAGTTAGTTTAGTGCTTACTAAAGGGCTATATGCTCAAACAGCAGAAACTGTTGTTTCTGAGACAAACACCTCGACAAACCCTTGTGATAATAAATGGGGGAATGATAGTGCAGAGACTGCACGGAAGCTATCCTTATTTAATCAATATTATCAAGAGAAAAAATATGTTGAGGCTTTTCCTTACTGGATGTACTTGTTTCAGAATGCTCCGTGCATTCAGAAGAGAATTACTTATTCAGGACCTTACATTATTAAAAAGGCGTTGAGAGATACTTCCTATAAATCAAGGTTCAGTGGATTAGTTGATACTCTTTTGCTATGTCATCAAAGAAGAATCGAATTTTTTGGTGATGAGGGATATGTGAAGGGTAAATGGGCTGATGATATGTCCAAATTGCAACCTAAGAATAGAGATTTAGCTTTATCTTTATTTGAAGAATCCATTCGAATTCAAGGAAATAAAACAAGATACGATGTGCCTTCTGATTACATTTATGCTGGAGTAAAACAGTATAAAAAGAAAAAAATGTCTTTGGATAGTCTTTTTTTAATACTCGATCAAGTTACCCCAATTATAGATGCCAACATTGTTAAATATACAGCATCAGGTTTGTCAGTAAAAGACTCAATTAAGGGCGTTAAATGGGTCAAGACCCAAAATGCAATTATTGGTATGCTTAAGCCATATCTTGATTGTGATAAGTTAACAGAACTAAAGCAACCTTATTTTGAGGAGAATAAAGGAAATTCAAGCTGGTTAGCTTCTACTGTTAAATTGTTAGATAGAGGTGGATGTGAAGGTCAGCCATTTTACTTCCAATGTGCTGAAGCTCTTTTTGAACTAGAGCCTAATATGAATGCTGCACTTTCATTGGCTAAAGCGTTCGGTAAAAAAGGGGACGATATTAAATCTATAGAGTACTACAAAAAAGCTGCAGAATTATCGTCTACTGACGAAGAGAAATTCAATATTTGGATAAAGTTAGCTAAAACTGCCAAAAACGGAGGTAAGTATTCTTCTACGCGTGAATATGCTAGAAAAGCTCTTGCTATAAATAATAATTGCGGAGAGGCATACATCCTTATTGGAGATGCATATGCTGCAAGTGCTAGCAGTTGTGGAAGTGGAGACTTAGGAAGAGGAGGTGTATATTTAGTTGCTGTAGACAAGTATATCAAGGCTAGAAGTGTTGATCCTTCGATTGCTGAAACGGCTAATGCTAAAATTTCAAAGTATTCTGCCTATTTCCCTGGGAAAGAGGATGCGTTCTTTAAAAATATAAATAACGGAGATACTTACACTGTTGGGTGTTGGATCGGTGAATCAACCATAGTGAGAACTATTGGTGGATAGTACCTATATGATATTATCAAGCATTAAATACAAAGCGATAGCTATTATAGCTATCGCTTTTTTCTTTTCATGCAAACCAAGTCACTCGATTGACGAATTGTCTCAACTCAATGAGGATTTGGATAGTATGAGTGTTGAAGTTGCTGAAAATGTCTATATCACTTATACAGATTCTGCAATTTTACGAGCAACTATAAAAGCTCCTGTTCTTAAAAGATTTCCCGATAAAAAAAATCCTCGTATGGAAATGCCAAATGGAGTTTTTGCTATTTTTTTTGATGGTATGGGAGATACAACAAGTACTTTAAATTCTAAGTACGCAATGCATTATGAAAAGGACGATAAAATAGAAATAAGGGATAGCGTGAGGGTACTCAATCGAAATGATGAAGAGATTAAAACTGATGAATTAATCTGGGATAAGAAACTTAGACGAATAACGTCACAAAAATCTGTTCGTGTGAGGATTAGAGACGAAAAAATTATTATGGCCGAGGGCTTTGAGAGTGATGAAAGTTTTCTGAATTATAAATTTTCGCGTGTTACTGGTATGGTATACTTAGACGAAGATGAAGCAACACTCGAGTAAGTGTATATTTGAATCATGAAAAGATTACCTCGTATATTACAAATCATTTGGATGATAGTTGGGGCGGTGTGCTTCTTTGAAGCCTATAACAGTTATGCATCTGCCAATACAGATATGAATACGGTATATCTTTTTTTAGGCTTATCACTATTTGCCTTTTTTAGATATTTTATGTTGAGACGTAAGCAGTTCATGCAGAAAAAAAAGGATGGGAAATTTGATTAGTAACCACTTTTTTAAGGGTGGTTTAAACTTTTAGTAATAAAGTCTGATTTATTTTAAAAAATTAACTTTGTAATTAGATTCAGCGTGAGAAAATACTGGTGGAAAATATTGTCAATTTTATGTGTTGCTTATGCCATAATTGGTGGCTTTTTGATGCAAGCTCCTGACGATATTGGCATTCTTGCAAAAACCATTCGAAACTTATACTACCATGTACCTATGTGGTTCACCATGATTATACTTTTGACAACGTCTTATGTGTATGGTATCAAGTATTTGTCCAAAGGTGATATTCGATATGACAGCCTATCTGGAAGTTTTATTAAAGTAAGCATGATCTTTGGTTTAATGGGCTTAATTACAGGTTCATTTTGGGCAAGGTTTACTTGGGGAACTTGGTGGGTAGAAGATGCTAAATTGAATGGAGCAGCCATTGGGATGCTAATTTATTTAGCCTATTATATCTTAAGAAACAGCCTTGAAGACGAAATTCAAAGAGCTAAAATATCAGCAGTATACAATTTGTTTGCTTTCCCGATTTATATTGTTTTGATAATTATTTATCCTAGAATGGCGGAAACAAGTTTGCACCCAGCAAGTGGAGATACGGTCGGATTCAGTTCATTGGATTTGGATAATAATTTGCGTAAGGTTTTTTATCTAGCAAGTTTAGGTTGGATATTGTTAGGTGTTTGGATAGCAACGTTGAGATGTAGACTTACTGAAATTAAAAGGAAATATGAGGAAATATAGTTGGATATTATTATTATTTAGTTTGTCTGCATTGGCACAGGATTCTATGTCTTTGGACGATTTTTTTTATCAAAATCAAAAGATTTATGTGGTTGTTGCTGTTCTTCTTATCATTTTTTCACTTTTGATCATTTACCTAATCCGATTAGATCGAAAGATTACCCAGATAGAAAAGAATCAAAATGAAACCTAAAGTTATAGTACTTCTCATCATGTTAGCAGTTGCAATTGCTGCAATCATGACTACTTATTCAGGAGCAGAAAAGAGTTCTACATTTGCCGAAGCTGACGCTAATCCAAATGAGACTTTTCATATTACAGGTTTTTTGGTTAAAGAAAAACCTATGGAATACAATCCACAGATTGATCCTAATTATTTTAGCTTTTATCTAAAAGATAAAAATGGAAACATTCGGAAGGTAGTTTCAACAAATCCCAAGCAACAAGACTTTGAACGTGCAGAAACAGTCAATATGTATGGTCGCTCAGACGGTGAAGTCTTTCGAGCATCTAAGGTCATGCCTAAATGTCCTTCTAAATATAAGGATGAACAAAACAATAACTCTGCCCAATCGTCTTAATAGAGTATGCAGCCCATAACATTTATTGGAGAAAATTTATTTCTTGGTAACATTGGACATTTCTTTGTTGTAATAGCCTTTGTATGTGCATTGCTAAGTGCTATTTTTTACACTATATCTTCAAACAATAAGAGCTTAGGAAGGACCTTTTTTATTACTCACGTACTAGCTGTTTTAGGAGTATTTGTTACATTATTTGTTATTATACAGGGGCATTATTATGAATATGCTTATGCCTATGAACATAGCAGTAACTCACTGCCATTACGCTATATGGTTTCTTGTTTTTGGGAGGGTCAAGAAGGAAGTTTTTTACTTTGGATGGTGTGGAATGCAATCCTCGGACTGTTGCTTATTCTAACAGCTAAAAGATGGGAGCGGGGTGTATTAGCCATCATGGCTTTATCGCAAGTGGTGCTTACTTCAATGATAATAGGCGTAGATGTTTTTGGGGTTTACAAGCTTGGTAGTAGTCCTTTTGAATTATTGAGAGATAAAATGCAGGCACCTATTTTTTCAATGCCAAATTATCTAGAAAATGTAGTTGATGGGACAGGTTTAAATCCGCTATTACAAAACTATTGGATGGTTATTCATCCGCCGACACTTTTTTTGGGTTTTGCATTGACCATAATACCGTTTGCTTTTGCTGTGACATCGTTGTTTGAAAAGGAGTACAGGGCTTGGATAAAACCAGCGTTACCATGGGCTTTAGCTGGAGGAATGATACTAGGGGCAGGAATTATCATGGGTGGATTCTGGGCTTATGAATCGCTAAGTTTTGGAGGTTATTGGGCATGGGATCCTGTAGAAAACGCATCTTTGGTTCCATGGCTTTTATTGATTTCTGGAATTCATTTGATGCTAATCAAAAAGGTCACAAATAGTTCTACCATAGCCTCATATACGTTAATTATTTCGACCTATATCATGGTGCTCTATGCGACTTTTCTTACAAGAAGTGGGGTGCTTGGTGAGACATCTGTCCATTCATTTACCGACCTTGGTTTGGCTGGTCAATTGATGCAGTTTGTAGTATTGTTTATTTGGTTGCCAATAATAGCTGTCACGGATAGTGCTGCTAAAAGATGGTATATTATTATACCTGTTAGTTTGTTGGTTTTAGTGTTACCATTTTATACAAAAATTAGCTTTTATCCTCTACTTATTTTATCTATACTAGGACTTGTATGGTTTGTTTTAAACCTCAATAAAAATATAAACAATCATGCCAGTGATGATAATATTTTAGGTAGAGAGTTTTGGATGTTTATTGGATCATTAATGTTGGTACTGTCTTCGGTACAGGTCTTAGTGGGTACTTCAAAGCCTGTTTTCAATAAGATTTTTGGAACAAGTATGGTCCCTCCAGAAGATGTTATAGGTTATTATAACATGTATCAAATGCCAATAGCTATTGTTATAGCAGTTCTGATGGCCATATCTCAGTTTTTTAGATATAAAAACACGCCTAACACTCGAAAGTTATTCGTAGAAATTTTAATTACTCTATTGCTAGCTGTAGTTTTAACTTTTGGAGGAATATTTCTTTTTGAAATAGCTAATCCCATGTTTGTGATACTCATGTTTGCGGGTTTTTATGCTTTAGTTGGAAATATAACTTACATCATTTTATATATACGATCTGTAAAACTTTCAGGCTCATCTATAGCACATATTGGATTTGGTTTAATGTTACTAGGAGTGCTAGTTTCTAGTGCAAAGAAACAGGTGATTACAGCAGACTTTAG
>JAQWZS010000152.1 GCA_029253325.1 Bacteroidia bacterium | reverse complement strand
TGACGTCTTTGTCTTCCAATAGTGTGAGTTCGTCATCCCCGTTTATCCCCTTGCATATTCCTTTAATGCTTACAGTAGAAGACTCTTCTAATATTTCTATATTTTGAAGTTCATTTGGTTTAAAACCACATCGAATAAAACCGTTAGTATTATTTGTTTTTAGTGTGATTTGTGGTTCTAATTCATTGGATAAATCCTTGGTCAAAAGAGTACCTGTAACTTGAATGATTTGGTCTGAAAATATAACCATAGCTGAATCTTCATTTCGATTAAAAAAATCAAATAACTGCTCTGCACTAACGACTTTTTCTGCTTTATTTTCTTTGACGTTGGTGTGTGGTTTATTGAACATTCGATATACAAATAGCAGCACACCTAGAAGGACAAAGCTTATAGAAAGAATGGCAATTTTTTTCATGGTAGTTTTAATTATTTCGTGCTCCATCTGATATCCAAGATTCTATCTTTTTAATATCACATGAATCCATCTTGGCTTGATCTTTTGGCATGGGTGAGGCACCATTATGATTAATACTTTTGGCAAGTCTCGAATTATCTACCCAAATTTTTGTTTGAACATAACCCTCTAAATTAACACCTCCTTGAGGATTTATAGTATTATGACAACTGACACAGCTATAATTTTCCAGAATTGGTGAAATATCATTGCGGTATGACATATCATAGCTTTTGCAATCATCATTGGGGTATAAATCTTTTTCGTTATCATATTTACAACTGAATAGCACAAAGCAAATATTAATTATGGCTAATTTGATGTGATATGTTTTGAGATTTGACATTATCTATAGTACGACAATTTAACGAACAAAATCAGGAGATAGTTTTACAGAGGGATATTTCCGTGTTTTTTTTGTGGCAGAGAATCAACTTTATTTTCAAGCATAGCAAACGCTTTAATAAGCTTTAATCTCGTTTGTTCTGGATGAATAACTTCATCCACAAATCCTCGTTCAGCTGCTCGGTATGGGTTAGCAAATATGTCGGCATATTCTCTTTCTTTATTAGCTAATGCTGCGTCAGGATCTTTAGCGGATTTAATTTCATTTCTAAAGATAATTTCTGCAGCTCCTTTTGCACCCATTACAGCAATTTCTGCACTGGGCCAAGCAAAATTCATATCTGCTCCAATGTGTTTACTATTCATGACATCATATGCTCCACCATAGGCTTTTCGAGTAATTACGGTAATTCTTGGGACGGAAGCTTCACTGAATGCATACAATAATTTAGCACCGTTTGTAATAATTGCATTCCATTCTTGGTCTGTGCCAGGTAAAAATCCAGGGACATCTTCTAAGACTAATAGCGGGATATTAAAACAATCACAAAAACGAACAAAACGGGCTGCTTTTTGTGATGATTGAACATCCAAAACACCAGCCAAATACGCAGGTTGATTTGCAACCACACCAATACTCTTGCCTGCTAATCTAGCAAATCCAACAACAATATTAGGAGCGAAATCTTTATGAATTTCGAAGAATGATTCTTGGTCAATTATTCCTTGAATAACCTCTTTGATATCATAAGGTTGGTTTGGGTTTTCTGGTACAATATTGCAAAGGTTATTCCTAATCTCGTCATCAATGACGTAGGGTAATTCAGGGGCAGAATCTTCACAATTTTGCGGGATGTACGATAATAGTTTTTTAATATCTTCAATAGCCTGCAAGTCATTGCTTGAAGTGAGGTGTGCTACTCCGCTTTTTTCGGAATGAACTGATGCTCCACCCAAATCTTCTGCCGAAACTTTTTCATTAGTTACGGTTTTTACAACATTAGGCCCAGTTACAAACATATAACTTGTATCCTCTACCATGAGTATAAAATCTGTGATAGCTGGAGAATAAACAGCCCCTCCAGCACATGGTCCCATTACAAGACTTAATTGGGGGATTACTCCACTAGCTCGAGTATTACGATAGAATATATCAGCATATCCTCCAAGTGATACTACCCCTTCCTGAATTCGAGCTCCTCCACTATCATTTAAACCAATAACAGGAGCCCCATTCTTCATAGCCATATCCATAATTTTACATATTTTCTCTGCATGGGTTTCAGAAAGAGATCCCCCAAAAACAGTAAAATCTTGTGAAAATACGTAGACTAATCTTCCATGAATAGTTCCATAGCCTGTTACAACTCCATCTCCTGGGTAGTGGGTTTTTTCCATCCCAAAATCAGTACTTCGGTGTTTTATAAGTGCACCAATTTCCTCAAACGAGTTTTTATCTAGCAATAAATCCAATCGTTCACGTGCGGTGAGTTTATTTTTGGAATGTTGAGCATCAATTCGTTTTTGACCACCACCCATTTTGGCTGCGGTCAGTTTCTGGTTTAGGATTTCTCGTTTATTCATACTAGTTGTCTTCAAGTTTAGCTATTAATTCTTCGGTTAGTTCTAAATTATGGAATACAGTTTGGATGTCATCATCTTCTTCAAACTTATCTATTATTTTTAATACCTCTTCAGCTTCAGATAGTTCTAATGTTTTTGTTGTTATAGGAATTTGGTGTATTTCCGTAGATGTAGCTGCTATGTTGAGCTCTTGTAATTTGGATTGCATATCACCATAATCATCAAACGAGGTATAAGCAGTTAACTCTTCATCATCAAAGACTACTTCGTCTGCACCGCCATCGATCAGTTCCAATTCTAATTCATCATTATTCCATTCTGAAATGGATTCAGCAGAGATTATAAAAACTCCTTTTGTTTCGAAGATGAAACTCAAAGATCCGTTAGTTCCCAAGGAGCCATTATTTTTAGTAAATATTGATCGGACATTGGCGACAGTTCTATTAATATTATCGGATGTTGCATGAAGGTATATGGCAATACCATGTGGGCCATAACCTTCATAAGTATAGGATTGCAAATTAGCCGCTTCAGCTCCAGAACCTTTTTTGATTGCTCGTTCAATAGTATCTTTCGGCAAATTAGCACCCTTGCCATTTTGAACCGCAAGCCTCAAACTAGGATTGCTATCCAAGTCTGGACCACCATCTCTAGCTGCTATGGTTATTTCCTTGATAATTCTAGTCCATACTTTAGCTCGTTTTTTATCCTGTGCGGCTTTTCGATGTTTTATGTTTGCCCATTTACTGTGTCCTGCCATAGTTTGATTATAGGTATTTAGGCAAACTTAAAGTAAACGTACAAAAAAACCGCCCATGTTTTGAGCGGTTTTGAATAATAATTATTGTCGATTTCAATGAGAAATGGTCACTTTGGACGTACTCACCTTAGCTCCGTTGGTTACTTTCAGGATGTATACTCCTTTTGTCAAGTCTGCCACATCAAGGGTATATTGATTTGGAGAAATAGCCTGGTTCATATTGGGTGTAGCTACTGCTTTGCCAGTAAGATCAAATAGTTCGATATTCACAGCATTGCTTTCTGCGAATAATAGATTCACGTTTAGCTGGTCATTAGCAGGGTTTGGATAAATCGCAATGTTGTCAGAGTTGTAAGCAATATCTTCAACTGATACATTCCATTTTTGTTGGTTCCACCAAACGATATCTCGTGATCGTAGATTATTTGTTGAATCTGAATCAATGGATGGGTTGGTTCTGTTGATGACATATGAGTATACTCCTAACAACATATCTCGAGATTGTGTAACTATTCGATTACTTGTTAATTGAACTGTAAAATCTTGAGTTTCTCCAGGTTCAATATCTTCTTGAATAGTATAAAGTCTAGCAGCACCTCGAGAAGCATTTTCTGGGAATTCCAATACAATAGTCGATGTCTCTTTGTCAATTACTAGCATACTGATTGATGCAGTGTCTCCTGCCTTTATTTTAGAGTTTCCTTTGTTTTCACATTCGACAATTAAGTCAAAAGCAGTCCCCGTTGGGGTAGATTCAAGTTCGGTTGGACTTTTGATGGACTTAATAGCCCAATCTACTTGAGCGAATGAAAGGTTGGTTAGAGTAATCAGTAAAAATGTAAATAAATGTGTGTAATGTTTTTTCATGTCAAAAAAATTAAAGTTTAAAATTATAGTCCAAATATAAAAATAGGGGATGCTTAATCAAGCATCCCCTATTGAAATTAAGTCAAATATGACAAATTAATGAGAAATGGTCACTTTGGACGTACTCACTTTTGATCCATTGGTTACTTTGAGGATGTATACACCTTTGCTAAGGTCTGCCACATCAAGGGTATATTGATTGGGAGAAATAGCCTGGTTCATATTGGGTGTAGCTACTGCTTTGCCAGTAAGATCAACTAGTTCGATACTCACCGCATTGCTTTCTGCGAATAATAGACTCACGTTTAGTTGGTCATTAGCAGGGTTTGGGTAAATCGCAATGTTGTTAGAGTTGTAAGCAATATCTTCTACAGAGACATTCCATCGTTGTTGGTTCCACCAAGTTATATCAACAAAGTTAGTGTTGTTAGATGAGTCAGAATCGATGTATGGAGATGTACGATCAAAAATAAAGGTGGATACTCCTAACCTTACTTCTCTAGATTGGGTAAGGTAAAGATTAGAATTTAATGTATTTGAAATTTCATAAGTTCCTCCAACAGGAACTTCTTCTGTTATGATTGTAATAGCTGCTGATCCTCTTGAAGCATTTTGAGGGAACTCGGTAATTATTTGGCTTGATGCTTTATCAATAACAAGCATGTTGTAAATTACACTATCTCCCGCATAAATAGGCGATGTACCTTTGTTTTCGCATTCGATAGTTAAAGCTAGGGTAGTCCCAGTAGCAGTAGATTCGAGTTCTGTTGGACTTTTGATAGATTTGATGGCCCAGTCTACTTGAGCAAAAGAGATACTTGTAAATGTAATTAATAGTAGTGTAAATATTTTTTTCATCGGCTTAAGATTTTGATTCAAATTTAACAGATATTTCCCTATTAATCTAATAAAAGTTGAAGGTCTTTAAGGTTCATATTTTTGAGTATGCTGCTTTCAGAGTGGATTAAATCTTTAGATATTTTTTTCTTTTGGTTTTGCAGTTGGGTTATTTTTTCCTCTATGGTACCTTTTGAAATAAATTTATAACTAAAAACGGGTTTAGTTTGTCCTATTCGGTGACTCCTGTCCCTAGCTTGAGCTTCAGCAGCGGGGTTCCACCATGGGTCAGCAATAAAAACATAGTCAGCGGCGGTCAAATTAAGACCAACACCCCCGGCTTTTAGTGAAATTAAGAATACACATGGACTTGCTTGGGTCTGAAATTCATGAACAAATGATTGTCTTTTTTCTTTTGATGTAGCTCCCGTAAGTTTAAAATAGGAAAGGGCCGACTTTTGAATTGATTTTTCGAGTAATTCCAGATAAGATACGAATTGAGAAAAAACCAATATTTTGTGTCCATCGGATATTCCTGTATGGATCTTTTCAAGTAAAAGTTCATGTTTTCCACTATCATGAGTGTAGCTATTGTCCATTAAGAATGGATGATTTGAAATCTGCCTTAGCTTCGAAAGTCCCTGTAAAACGGATAGCTTCGAAGCTTTGAATTTTTTTTGATCTTCAATATTTAAAAGGTTATTGCGATATTCTGATTTTACTTTTTCATAATACTTTTCTTGTTCTTCAGACATACCACAATAGATGATTTTTTCTTGAATGTCAGGCAGGTCTTTTGCAACTTCTTCTTTTGTTCTTCTGAGCAAGAAAGGCTTTATGATTTTTTTTAATTCTTCGACTGTCTTTTCATCATTTTGTTTTTCGATTGGTTTGGCATATTTCTCATTGAATTGATTCAAAGAACCCAATAATCCTTTGTTCAGGAAATTCATTTGACTCCAAAGATCTTTGATCGTATTCTCTATAGGTGTTCCTGTCAAAGCAATTCGACAGTTGGCATTTAGTTTATTAATATATTGAGTGGTCTTAGCCGAGTAGTTTTTGATATTTTGACTTTCATCCAAAAGAATAATATCAAATTGAGCATCTTGAAATAAATGGGCATCGTTTCTTATAAGCCCATAACTAGTTATGATCAAGTCTAGATTTTCAAACTGATTAAATTCTTTGAATCGTTTACTGCCAGAATGAATTTTTGTTCGGAGTTCGGGGGTAAATTTTAAACATTCATTAACCCAGTTATAAAGTAGTGATGTGGGAGCAACTATTAAGAAAGGGGGAGATGTTTTTTCTTTTGGGATTGCATGTTTTACTTTTTGAATAAATGCAAGAGCTTGAATGGTTTTTCCTAATCCCATATCGTCAGCTAAAATGCCACCAAAATGGTTGTTTTTTAAAAACATCAACCAACTTAAACCCTCAGTTTGATATGGTCTAAGTTTGCCTTGAAATAACGAGTGAGGTTTTTCATTTTTTATATCAACTAACTTATTTAAGTGTTGTTTTATCTTCTCAGATTTAATATGATTAAGAATATTCAACTTGTACTTTTGGATGGAATATTGGTTGCTTTTATGTTTAGAGTTGAATAAAGATTCTCCCAATGCAAACCACTCTTCAGGGAAAAGAAAAACTTCTCCATTGGCCAATGTCATTTGACTTTGCCCTTTTTTCATTTCAGAAACTATCTTACTGAAGGGAATTTTAAATTCTCCGATGGTGACTACCATTTTTAAATCAAACCAATCGATCTGATCTACAATAGCATATTCCAAGATGGGTTTTTCCACGATAAGTTGAATATTTAAATCATTCGCGATCTCAAAATAATTTTGCTTTAAGAAATCATAATGAAGTTGAAGCCAAGCAACACATTGGTTTAGTGAATTAAAGTTGCCGCTAAAAAATGATCCCTCATGATATGTTAACCCTTTTTCAATCAAAAGAGCTGATTTATTAGATTCCCATATAACAGACCGTTTATATTTAGTAAATAGGGGCTGATTATTCTCCCAATCCATTTTAACATGAAAAAACTTATCGGGATGGTAGGGAAACACATTATTGTCGTAAATAATTTTTAAGTCAAAACCAAAGACCTTTTCTTTCTGGGTTATGGATATTTGAGGTACTGCAGGTTCTTTTTTTGTAGTTATTGTGAACCCTTGAGCTTGAACAGGAGAGGTCTCAAGTAGTGGGCGTACAAATTTCTTGTAATATGATTGTTGATTTTCAGGTTTAACATGAATGTATTTTTTGTGAAGGAAAATCCCAATTTTATTCCCATCTACAAAGTCATAAAATTTATAAATGGTATTGTGAACCATTATTCTTGCAGGTTTTGAAGATAGGAGAAGTCCATTTTGCTTCATAAATAAAATTCTTTCATCCCCATGTTTGAGTGTTACGAAGTATGAAGTGCCATTTTCGTTTTTACGAAAATGGAAAAGGACTTTGGTAAAATCGGCCTTAATTTCTATTGGGTGAGCTGCAGGGTTTATTTCATCTGCTAGATAAATCTGATTGTTTGAAGAATCGATGTTTTTAAAAAAAATGGATATTGTCTCATCCATGTATGGCCTTATCTCATTTTTAAAGAAAGACTTATCAAAATGTTTTTGAAAGTATTCTTTTGGACGAATTTTTTGTTTGGGAGAAAATTTACGAATGATATTTTCAATCATCAAAGGGTCCAGTAATTTAATCTGTCTAAGTTCTTCGTCTGATAATTTATCATAGTACGAAGCATTTCCAGAGAACACTTTTTGATAAGTTAGAGATAGGGTGTTTAATGATGTATAAGCGATAACATATGGATTAATCATCACTCCTAGTTGAGAATGTTGATGAATACTAAATACCAATTTGTACTTCGAATTGTTTTCTACTTTCAAGATACTATTACCACTTGTAAAATCAAGCAATATACGTTTAGATTTTTATCCAATAAAATCTATTTTGTCCTTATGAAAATTTTGTTTCTAAAAGTTGTATGATTTGGTCTGGTTTAAGTTTTCTCCAATCAATATTATTTAATCGACCACCAAATGATAGCTGATGATTTAAGTGATATCTAAATAATTCATCTAAAACATGAGGAAGTGCATTGATTAAAAATACCTCTCCATGAATTTCTTCTTTCCATTCTTGGTAATAGTCATCTCCATCGGCATGAAAGTTCAGTACATTTTCCATGATAACAATAAAATTCTGAATACCGCAATCAATAAGTTGATCGATGAGTTCGGTTTTAAACAGCATAATATCATTATTTATGGCATCATTCCACTCGCCAATTAATTCAATAATGCAAAACTGTTCATCATAATCAGCATAAATAAGTTTGTATAACAAGGTGTCACTGCCGAAATTATCCCATTGAGGGTGGAGAACGAAGTTGTATACTTTGTTTGTGTAGTGAAATTCAGAGTACTGATTTTTGTAATTTAATGCATTAGGGTCATCCTCTGATCTATAGACATCCCTCCATAAAAAAAAGGGTTCAATGTTATGCATGAGTTTCTATATTGGTTTCATCAACCAAGTATAAAGGTCTTTTTTTAACATTGTCATTTATACGAGCAATGTATTCTCCAATCATGCCAATTCCTAGTAATTGAATTCCGCCAAGAAAAACAATACTGATCATTAGTGAGGGCCATCCAGGTTCATATATTTTTAATATAAATTTGGCATAGAGCGTATACAGAATAAGTATAAACCCTAAGAAAGCACAAACAAATCCAGAAATTGTAGCTAATCGCAATGGCCAATTAGAAAAAGAGGTAATGGCATCAACAGCTAAACGAATCATTTTTCTGTAGGTGTAATTAGTTTCACCTGCGTTTCTTCCTTTTCGTTCATATTCAATTGGAGTCTGTTTGAACCCTAACCATGCAATTTGTCCTCTTAGGTATCGTTGTTTTTCGGGCATTTGCTTTAGAGCTTCTACCACCTTTCGGTTAATAATTCTGAAATCTCCAGTATCCACAGGAATTTCTATGGATGTTATTTTGTTCAGCAATTTATAAAAGAAACTTGCTGTCCATTTCTTGACTAAAGATTCATTAGCTCTCTTTATTCGTTTGGCATAGACGACATCATATCCTTCATTCATTTTGCTGATAAAATTGGGGATAAGTTCTGGGGGGTCTTGTCCGTCTGCATCCATCAAAATTACTTGATCTCCCGAGGCATAATCAATTCCAGCAGAGACCGCAATTTGGTGTCCAAAATTTCGACTTAATCCAATAAATTTTAGTTCTGAGTGGTTAGAACATAGCAATTGTATAAGCTCAAGGGATTGGTCTGTACTTCCATCATTTACTAAAATGATTTCAAAATTTTGTTTGATATCCTTCAATTGGGTGTATAAATCATCAATGAAAGATTTCAGACCTTTTTCTTCATTGTATATGGGTAAAACCACAGATATCATAAATGCAAATTAAGTCATAAATTAGAAATGCGGGTGTAAACTATTTAAGCCATTAATTACAACCAGAGATGGATGGTTTATCGTTTCTTTATTTTTGGTTATAAATTCGCTCAAATAAAAAATCAATTAAAATTGAAACGTGTTCATTTAATAGCCATAGGTGGTGCAATTATGCACAATCTTGCAATAGCATTACAAAGAAAGGGTCATCATGTTTCTGGGTCTGATGATGCGATATATGATCCAGCTCGTTTCAATTTAAAAGAGAATAACCTCCTTCCTTCAATTGGTTGGGACGAGAGTGTAATCACATCAGATATCGATGTTGTAATTCTCGGGATGCATGCAAGAAAGGATAATCCTGAGCTTTTGAAGGCTAAGCAATTAGGTCTGAATATTATGTCATTCCCAGAGTTTATAGCGGCAGAAAGCAAGGATAAAAAGCGGGTAGTTGTAGCAGGAAGTCATGGTAAAACTACGACCACAGCCATGATTATGTACGTTTTATCTCGTCTGAATATTGATTTTGATTATTTAGTTGGTTCATCAATTAATGGGTTTGATTTATCTGTCAAAATTTCTGATGCACCTCTAATTATTATAGAAGGGGATGAGTATTTAAGCTCACCAATGGATCTTAAGTCCAAATTTTTGTGGTATAATCCACACATATCAATTATTACAGGTATAGCTTATGATCATATTAATGTTTTCCCAACTTTTGATTCATATATAGATACCTTTAAAAAGTATATGAATACTCATGTATCAAAAGGTCAGTTTTTTTGGTACAAAAACGATATTTATTTACAAAAATTAGCAGAAGAATCCTTGAGTTCTAACATGGCTTATGACACACCAGTTTATAAAAATACTTCCAATGGGTCACTAATTTCATACGCAGGCTCATGGTATCCTCTTGAGATTGTAGGTAAACATAATTTGGAAAATATACATGCTGCTCAGTTAGTATGTGAACAATTAGGTGTTTCAGGTGATGAATTCTATCAAGCAATTAAAGAATTTTCAGGTGCAGGTAAGCGTATGGAAAAGATTTTTGATCAGAACGGTCAAGTGGTATATCGAGATTTTGCTCATTCACCGAGTAAGCTGAAAGCTACAACTGAGGCTATAAAGGATTCGTTTGAGGGAAAGTTGATAGCTGTATTCGAACTGCATACATTCAGTAGTTTGACCAAAGATTTTTTGCCTTTATATAAGAATACGATGGATGCCGCAGATCATGCAATTGTGTTTTATAATGATGCTATTTTTGAACATAAAAAAATGGAATATCTAGATGCTTCTTTTGTCCAAAATAGTTTTGGAAATGTTGTGGTTATGCATTCTACATCAGATTTGGAAAACATCGTCAATAGTTCTTTTGAGCAAGGAGATAATGTCCTCTTAATGAGTTCTGGGACATTTGAAAAAGCATTATTTACGTTTGATTAAAGTTTTTTTATTTCTAATGTAACGGTATAATTATTAACTGAATTTCCAATAAGATTAATAGGTCTCAAAGCATAGTATTCTTCCTGGCTTCGTAAAATTAAATTTTGTCTTGAGTTAAACTTTATTTCATTTGTAGCTTGGTCCTTCAAATAAAATAATCCGATGACACTATTTGATTTTTCATATGAAAAGTTTTTTGCTTCGATGTAATTGATCTGTTCATAATCTAGCAAACTATCGATATGGATTTCAACGTGTTTATAATTTAACTCGGCACTTGGGAACAATCCTATATTTTCAGTTGAAGTCAATGAATATGGAATTCTTGAATATTTGGAAATTGAATCTACCTGATAATTAAGGTGAATGTGCCAATCATCAGTTAGTGGCTCGATGGAGTTTACTTTTTTCTTGTCGACTAATGAAAAGTATGAGTACAGTTGAATATCATTTTTAATTATCGAATCTGTATATGTTTCAGTCCCATCAAGCGGTCCATATTTAATGCGATAGGTGTTGATGGTTGCATCAAGCAATTGAAATTTAAAATAATATTCCACAGAATTTTGCCTCCAATTTAAAACATACACGTCTTTATGAGATTCTGGATTGGAGAAATTAAAATCTCCCCAAGATCCAATTGAGCTTTGGATTTGGTTTTTCTTGACTTCATCATATTGCCAAATGGTATTCCCATCAATGGATTTATTATTAACTAACTCAAATCGATTAATATTTGTATTAATTATACGGATTGGTTGACTAGGATTAGTGTATACTCCCCAGCTACTTGAGTTGTTATCAAATTTTAATTGCCAATTATGTTTTTGTTTACTTAATGTACTTGTTGGATAACCTAATTTTATAAAGCTAGATGGCTCATCAATATTTAGGGTTAGATTAATTTTTTCAGAATCAATCTCTGGTAAATATATGTCAGGAGTGAAACACCGAGATAATGAAAAAAGAAGTAATATGTACGTTGCTCTTTTCATGGAGTTGTATAAATAACTTTGAATGTGAATGAACGGGGGTATCCGCATATAATACTTTCATTATTAATAAAGTTTCGGTCAATTTCGGTCAATTGGTAGGTGTTGTTTTCTATAAATGATGATTGAAGAATATTATTAATTCCGAATGAAATCTGGAGTTTTTCTTTGATGAAATTTCTTTGAATTCTGATAGAAAGAAAACACATTTTTTGTTGTTCAGCTATGTATACAATTCCATCAGAAATAAATGAGCTGGAACGTTTCCCTATATATTTTGAGGTTAGACCTAATAAGAATTTAGATCTAGGTATGTTTACATGCATATTTAAGTTTAGCTCAGGGTAAAAAAATGTGAAATTTCCTGTATCTCTTGAATTATTACTTGCATGCATCATTGCACTAGGCTTAATAGTTAGTATTTTGTTAGAGAAGGCAATACTTGCGTAAGTTGAAAAACTTGAGGATTTCCCAGAAGATACATAGGCTTTAGATTCGGTCACTCTGGGAATACTACTTTGAGTGATAAATAGCATACCACTCGTGGCATCTAAGTTATCTTGGTTTAAGATTATATTAGCATGAATAGCATTTTGTCTTAAAGGTTCTAATAAAACATTATTTCTGACTCCACTATTGAAATGAGATGGGTAAAATAGTTGGCTAAATGGGGCATAGGATACAGATGCATGTGAGGTAAAATTGAGTTGAATGACCTCTCTAGGTGCGAGCTTTACTTGAAATTGAGGTAATAAAAAATTTCCTGAAAGGTTGTTGTGCCATAAGTTTATTCCTCCATTTAGAAGGATTGTATTTTTATACCTAAATGATAGTATTCCATAAGCTGAATAATCATTATAAGCAGTTGATATTGCATCAATATATGGGTAGGTATTATCTCTCGTATTACTGAGATTAATTCCCATGGAATAACCTAAAGGTTTGCTATGCGATTTAAGGGATAACTTGATGTGTCCTTGATTATATCCAATATTTGGGTGAGTATAAAAGCTGCCAAATGCATCTTCTTGACCGGTATTTAAATTTTTATCAATAAGCGAATTATTGCTCTTAAAATGATGAGCCATTCCTTCTAGAGATAAGGTATGATTTTTTGAAGCTTTTAATTGAAGTGAACCATAAATATTATGTTTATTAAAATCATTTTCGTGATCTCTTACACGCGATGTACCTGAGATGATATTTCCTTTATTTTGGGTATGTATTTTTGAGTGATCACTTTGAATATTTAGTGTCACACTAGGAAGAATTTTATATCGATACTTAAGGTTTAAATCATACCGTTCAAATGCTCCAAGTGATGTTGAACGAAGTCTTTTGTCATCATATAAGTTGTTTGTAAAACTCCTACTCAATCCAACCTGCCCACTATGTACCACATTACTCAGCCCCACAATAAAGGACCCATGAAAGTCACTCAAAGATGTATTTGTGATATTTAATCGGGTCCAAATTGGGCTTTTAGGAATTTTAATAGAGTGTAAGTTGATTATTATACCACTATTCTTTGCTTGGCCGATAACAGGTGTGAGGTGTATTTCAATGCGATCAATATCCCATAGTGGGATGGACCTATAATCGTAATTTATATTTTGATCTAAAGCAGCTGGGAAACCGTCTTTATAAACAGCAATATTGTCAATGCCTAGTGACCCATAACTGATTTGATTGGATCCGTCTTTAGAAAAGCTGTGGAATAACGGCAATATTGATATTGCTTGTTCTAGATTTTGAAGGTTTGCAGTTTGTATGTCTTCCCTTGATAGTAAAAAGGTATAGCCACTACTGTCTTGGGCCATAGATTTAGTGAATGAACATGTAATTAAAGTTACAGCTATAATTATGGATGAACAGAACTTTTTCAATTTCTACTATATAATTGATTGTTATTTCCTATACAATGATAGATATCACAAAGAAAATAAAAGGAAGAATCCTCTTATTTTAGTAAGATATTACATCTATTTTACTTTTCTTACTACTTGTGATAACAAAAACAATGGTAAAAATAGCTCCAATTACTGCAGATATAGCCCCAGCAACCGATACATCTAACAATTTAGCGACGTAGTAACCAACGATTGAGCACAGAATACCAAAAACACAAGCTAAAACGAGCATTTTCTTAAAATTTCCAGTTAGTAAATATGCAATTGCAGGAGGGCCAGACAAGAATGCAATTACAAGAATAGCCCCAACAGATTCAAACGAAACCACAGTAGTAAGCGATACGCCACTCATTAAAAAGTAGTGCCAAAATCCAACAGCAATCCCAGTTGATATTGAAAAATTAGGATCAAATGTGGTAATAAATAAACCTTTATATCCCCAAGTGACAGCTAATACAATGATTATGCAAACAACTCCTAATATAATGGTCTGTCTTGGCAGATGAAAATCGCCAATAATGGGTTTTAGCCAGAGAGAAACATATTCCAATTCACCATATAAAACACATTGTTGATCTATATCAGCATTAGCTCCAAATTTTGAAATTAGAATAATACCAATCGCAAATAATAGTGTGTAAGAAACTCCTATGGAAGCGTCACTTTGAAGACGTGCCTTTTGAGTAAACCATTCGATTATGATTGTGGCTAAAATTCCACTGGATGCCGCACCTACTAGAATAGGTAGGCTAGAAGTTGAACCAGAAATTATGTAAGCAAAAAATATCCCTGGAAGCACAGCATGTGATATCGCGTCACCTATCATGACCATTTTTCGCATGACTAAAAAACTACCCATAATAGCACAGTTGATTGCAACTAGACATGCAGTTAATATGATATAAAAGTCATTCATTAGTATGGTATCTCGCTTTGGTGTGGATCTTTTTCAGGCCTATCTAGCAACGTTATAAGATGTTTTTCAATCTCGGGTGTGATAACATGTTCAATTCCTTCAGCATCATCATGTAGATGATCCGAGTCTAGGTGAAAATATTTAGACAAGTAGATTTCCCAAAGGCGATGTTTGCGAATTACTTCTCTTGCTGCAATTTTTCCTTTCTCGTTAAGTATAATGGTCCCTTTAACTTGACTAAGTATTTGCTTTTTTTCTAGTCGTTTTAATGTTGTTTTTAATTGGGGGATGGATTGAATATCAGATAACTGTTCTGCTTGAATACTTTCTTTACCA
>JAQWZS010000143.1 GCA_029253325.1 Bacteroidia bacterium | reverse complement strand
ACCTCAATAGGTTCAATAACACTAGTTAGACAAAGCATGTTTAGCATTCTTGCTATTGTACTATATAGTCAGCTTAATAAATGGGGGCTTATAGCCTATGAGAATACGTTGGGTCAGAGTGGCGGTTCTCATGCAATTGCTATTTACGGATTAATTAGAGGGTTCACATTATTTGTTGCATTTCCTATAATTGGAATCATGCAAGGTTTAATGCCCATTGTAAGTTATAACTATGGTGCTAAAAATTGGCAAAGAGTTAGGCACTCTGTTTGGTTAGCTGTAAAATGGACCACAACTATTTCAATAATATTATTAACTATCATTACAGTTTTCCCTCAAGAACTGATTGAAATTTTTACAGAGGATAAAAATCTTCTAAATCATACTCCAAGGATATTGCGGCTAATCTTCCTTTCATTACCTGTTATGGGGATAGGATTCATAGGAGGGGCATTTTTTCAAGCCATCGGTAAACCCATTCCAGCTCTTATTTTGACTCTTGCAAGACAAGGTCTTTTTATGATACCTTTAATGTATTTATTAAGCAACTTTATAGGCCTAGATGGCGTATGGTTTTCAATGCCTTTGGGTGAAATATTAGCAGGAACTTGGGCAGGAATCTGGTTATATACTAGAGTAAGAAGCCTTTAACATTAAGTAAATTTGTTAAGACTCATTTCTATTAAACATCGAATGCCTCGTCTACTATCGCTTTTTGTTCGCGAGTGTGGACAGCTGCATATCCAGTAGCTGGGCTGGCACTGCTTCTGCGAGTAATCTCTTTGAAATTTCTAGCCCAATCATATCGTAAAACGTGCATCCATGCACCCATATTTTTGGGTTCTTCCTGCACCCAACAGAATTCAGCCTTGGGATACTTTTTGAAGAGTTTCTGAATTTGAGACTCTGGCATTGGATAAAGTTGCTCTATTCTGACGATTGCAACATCTTTTCTTTTATCTGATTCCTGTTTTTGCAAAAGGTCGTAATAAATTTTACCACTACACAAATTCACTCTTTTCACCTTCTTTGAATCTACATAGTTATCATCTATGACCTCTTGGAATGTTCCATTAGTAAAATCTTTTGTTGTGCTCACACATTTTGGATGTCTCAACAAACTTTTAGGACTCATAATAACCAACGGTTTTCTAAAGTCTCTATGAATTTGTCGTCTAAGAGCATGAAATAAATTCGCAGGGTTTGTGATATTCATCACCTGCATATTTGCAGATGCACATAATTGTAGATATCGCTCTAAACGAGCACTACTGTGTTCTGGTCCTTGCCCCTCGTATCCGTGAGGCAAAAGCATCACCAATCCACTATACCTTCCCCATTTAGTTTCCCCACTTGCAACAAATTGATCAATCATCACTTGACAACCATTGGCGAAATCACCAAATTGTGCCTCCCATATAGTTAATCCCTGTGGATTGGTAATTGAATATCCATATTCAAAACCTAACACGGCGTATTCAGACAATAACGAGTTATGAATATGGAACGAAGCTTGATCAGAAGAAATATGATTAAGTGGTATAAATTTTTCAACTCCATCCTCCATATTAATAACAGAATGCCTATGTGAAAATGTTCCTCGTTCTACATCTTGTCCACTCATTCGAACAGGGTAACCCTCATTAAGTAATGAACCATAAGCCATCAACTCTCCCATAGCCCAATCATATACTCCTGTTGATATCATTTGTTTTCTATCATTATATAGTTTGGTTACTTTTTTAATTGGGGTATGATTATCTGGAATGGAAGTAATTGCATTTGCGACTTTATCTAGACTTGATTTAGAAATGGAAGTTTTGAAAGAACGCTCAAAATCTGCCTTTATACCAGACTTAATAACGCTCCAAGTATTTTTGGGTAAATTGTTATTCTTGGGTATTTTATCCGCACGAACATCTTCTAAATCCTCTTGAAGCATCTTTTTAAATTCTCGCTCCATTTCTTTCGCAAGATTCGCTTCTATCGTTCCTTGTTCACTTAGTTTTTTCGCGTAGATTTCTCTTGGATTAGGATGCTTAGCAATCGCTTTGTACAATACTGGCTGAGTAAATTTTGGCTCATCACCTTCATTATGACCATACTTTCGATACCCTAAAATATCAATAAATACATCCGTATTAAATGTTTGTCTGTATTCCAGTGCAAGTTTAATCGTATAAATTACTGCCTCAACATCATCCCCATTGACATGGAAAACTGGGCATTTAGTGGTCTTGGCTACGTCTGTACAATAAATAGAGGTTCTAGCATCCGTATAATTTGTTGTGAAGCCAATTTGATTATTAGTCACTAGATGTAATGTGCCTCCAACATTGTAACCATCTAATCCAGCCATTTGAATAACCTCATAAACGATACCCTGCCCCGCAATAGCGGCATCACCATGAATTAATATGGGAGTGATTTTCGATAAATCTTTATTGTATCGTTCGTCTAACTTTGCCCGAGTCATTCCATGAACTACTGGGTTAACAGCCTCTAAATGACTTGGATTAGGACATAGGTTCAGTTTAACCTTCTTACCAAGACTAGTTGTTACAGAACTGGTGTATCCCAAGTGGTACTTGACATCGCCTTCAAATACGGAATCTTCATAGGCCTTACCTTCAAATTCATTGAAAATTTCTGCATAGCTTTTTTTCATGATATTAGCTAAAACATTCAATCTCCCACGATGAGCCATTCCAATAACAAATTCCTCGACTCCTTGCCCAGATCCTAATTCAATAGCCGCATCTAAAGCTGGTATTAACGACTCTAATCCCTCGAGTGAAAATCGTTTTTGTCCCACATATTTTGTATGCAAAAAATTCTCGAAAGCAACTGCTTGATTTAATTTTTCAAGCGTTAATTTCTTCTGTTCTATTGTAAAGTTTGGCTTATTTTTTCGTTGCTCCATCCTACTTTGAAGCCATTCCAACTGTTTAGGATTGGTCATATACATATACTCCACTCCTATACTCCCACAATATGTTTCTTCACAATGAGTTATAATGTCTTTTAATTTGGCTGGCCCAATACCTAATGCTACACCCGCATTAAATTTTTTGTCTAAGTCTGATTTAGAAAGTCCAAAGTTCTCAATGGATAAATCTGGCAAATATTTTCTTCGAGCTCTTACAGGGTTGGTCTTGGTGAAAAGATGCCCTCTCGAGCGATACCCTTTATTTATGAGATTCAGGACATTAATCTCTTTCATCATATCTTCAGATACGACTTCGCCTGAGCCAGTCAGTCCTAAATCTCCGTAGGCTAAATCAAAACCCTCAAAAAATCGCTGCCAACTCTCATCCAATGAGGATTTATCCGTCTTGTATTGTTCGTAGAGATGTTCAATAGAATCTACATCTGCATTGCTAAGGTATGAATGATTTAACATTTTAAAATATCTATAACAAAAATAAAAATGTGATTTGTTATGGCTCACTTTATTTAC
>JAQWZS010000141.1 GCA_029253325.1 Bacteroidia bacterium | reverse complement strand
TCTCCAGTCTTCTCATTGGTAAATTTACAAATGCTATTTTCAATATCTACCTCTTGACACCGCATATTGAAAAACTGATTAACATTCTCATGTTCGTCAGCTAGTTTAAGTAACTGAATATTCAAATGAGCTCTACTCACAGAATTAATTACTTGACCGTCCTTTCCGTAGGGTTGATAGGCTAGATTACCCTTTTCATCATGCATCATTCTGCCAGCCATAGGTATAGCCTGATCCAATACTACTTGATCTAAACCTACTCGTTTTAGTGCGTCAATACCTCGCGTAGAAAGTGCCAAGTTAATCGATCGACCTGCTGGTATTTCGACATTACGCATATCAGGTCTTCGTTCATAAATGTTCACTTCATAACCTCTTTTGGCTAGATATACAGCTGCTAAAGAACCTGCCAAGCCACCTCCTACTAATGTTATCCTTTTCATATTATATGTCAAAATTACTCAACCTCTCTATTTTTACGATATTTGTTTGAATCTAAATTAGATTTTGAAATATAAGAATGTACTTATTGTTTTTAATCCAGCATCGCAAGGGGGTAAATCCATTGATGTGTTTAATAATTATTTAACAATAATTAAGGAAGAAGGTTCACGCTATAAAGTCATTGAGACATCTGGGAAAAATGATGCGAAAACAATTCAAAAAAATATTTCATCTAATTCATTTGACCTCATCAGTATTATTGGCGGCGATGGAACAATTAATATTACCATCAACGGGCTTCTTAATTTTGATACTCCACTTCACATTATTCCTGCAGGCACCGGAAATGACCTAGCTCGAATGCTTTACAGTGGTTTAAAAATTAAAGCTATCCTAAGGCTACCCTTTGAATCTAAAAAAATCACTGCTGTTGATATTTGGTCCTGTAACCAAATAAAATTCATCAATGGTTTTGGAGCTGGATTTGATGGGGCTATTGCCAAAAAAACTCGATCTAAAACATTTCTATTTTCCAGTAAGACAAAATATTGGGTTGAGATACTAAAACAAATTTTATTCTTTAGGTCTCCAAAAATTGAAGTCAATGGTCAAAAAACAGCTATTTTCATGATTGCTGCTGCCAATGGAAAAGATTATGGAGGTGGCTTTCAAGTGGCCCCTCTTGCAAAACTTAATGACAAACAACTGGAATTTATCCAATGTAAAAATATCAATACACCTCTTCGTTTATTTTATTTACCACTGGTCAAAGCAGGTAAACATTTAAATAAGAAAGCCATCAATTATAAACGAGTAAACGAACTAAAAATAAAATCCAACTACCCATTACCAGCTCACTTGGATGGGGAACCGTTGTGCGAAAAGAATTATCACATAAAATACGAAAATAAAATCCGTGTTTTAGTATAACTCAACTCGCTAATTTATTCTCCACTTTCTCCAGAACAAACCGCAAATCACCAGAACAACAATGGCTATAGCTTGGGAATGGGACAACAAACCATCAAAAAGAAAGCCTCGTGCATCATCCCCACGGTAAATTTCTACGATACTTCGACCTACAGCATAGAGCATTAGATAAATCAAAAAAAGCTGTCCCTCAAACTGTTTTCTCTTTCGAATTAAAACAACTACCAAAAGAATAAATAGGTTAACTCCAATATCAAATAATTGCGTAGGGTATAAAGGTACGTCTTTGAAATCAGCTAGTGTATCTGGATGACTAAAGGTAACTCCAATCCATGAATCACAAACTTTTCCGTGACAACAACCAGCCAAAAAACATCCTACTCTACCAAATGAATGAAGTATCGGTCCACCAAGGGCTAAAACATCCATGAAAGGTCGAACACTCACCTTCTTTTTCCTCAACCAAAATATGATAGTAGGTACAGTAAATATCAATGACCCATAAAATACAAAGCCCCCACTCATTGCATTAGCAATAAGACTCGGATCATCTAAATACCGCTGAATGTCTTCCAAGAAGAAAAATAACTTACCACCAACAAAAGCAGAAACAATCGCCCAAATAAATAATTCAGAAAGCTGATCTGAATTAATCCTCATGTCTTTAACTGAATTTAAAATAACATAAAAGGTGACGATGACACCCAAAGCAATCATTAAACCATAACTATGTAATGTAAAAGAAGCTGGAAGAAAACCTTGCAAAAATTCTGGAATGGATATAGTCAACAATTTGGGATACATGAGTCAAAAATAACTGGAATTAAAACAATTATTCAAATAAAATTACTCTATACCATCACGGATATAAGATGCCGCATATCTTCTTCCTTTCCAAACAGACTGAACTGGTAAAAAATAAAAAATAGCTGTTGCTATGGTATTCCCAACAACATAAAATTCATAAACAATCAATTCCCAAAACTTAAATGGTCTGACCTTAGTCTTTACACACAAAATGGTGATAAACATAGATTGCAAAATGAATTTAGTAAACCATACAAGCATTGCGTATTGAGGGAGTAGTATTAAAAGAATGAAAAGAGCTGGCAGAAAAAGACCATACAAGGAAATCATGGCCTTCCAATTGAATGGTAAATCCCTTGCCCCAATAAGCCATCGCTTACGTTGATGCAGCATTTCGCTTACACTAGGGATAAACCAAGCTTTACCAAGTGAATAATCACTCAATACTGTTCTCCACTCCCAATTTCGAGAAGTGACTTCTTGAAATAGCTTATAATCCTCTGTAATTGAAAAGTCGATTTTCTCGTACCCACCAGTTTGCCAATATGCCTCAGCACGCACAGCCATATTATTTCCTACACTAGTGCAACCAACCCCCACGTGAGCAAATGACTTGATATATCCCATAAAATGCAGCCAGTCTATACTCTGCATCGTTGCAAAAAAATGACCTCGTTCGCACATCGTAGTTCCACTAACTATCCCTACTCCATCTTCAAATTCTTGCAACAAACCTAATAACCAATCTTTTGGTAATTCTACATCGACATCTGTAATAAAGTAAAAATCACCCTCAGCCTTGTGTGCTAATTGACCCAATACATTTGCTTTTCCTCTCCCCTTTCCTACTATCTTAGTGATTGGATATAATTGAAAGCTTGGTTTGTCCTCGATAAATTTAGTTACCAAATGGCGGGTTTTATCTGTACTCGCATCGTCTCCAATTAGAATTTCTAATTTATCTTTAGGATAATTCAATTTTGACATGGCCTCTAAGCACCTCAAAATCAACTTCTCTTCGTTTCGTGCTGCCAATAAAATAGAAACCTTTGGATAACTCGACCTGGTTTGAATTTCCTTTGGTTGGTAAGCTAACATTGATGCCCAAGAAAATAATTGTATCAAAAAAAATAAGCCAATGATCAGCTGAATAATAATCATAGTACTGATATTTTATACCCTTCTTCCTCTAAGAATTTTAGATAATCGGGCAACATAGCCTTCAAGTTAGTCTCTGCTTTTACACTATCATGAAACACAATGATACTTCCTGGTTTTGTTGCTTTTTTTATTCGTTTTAAGGCTCGCTTTATATTTAATCTGGGCAGATAGTCTTTGGTTAAAACATCCCACATAATAATTTCATAATTCTTTTTTATTGTTGGAATAGCTCCAAAATTTATTTGACCATAAGGTGGTCTGAAGAGGGTATTGTCCGTCAAATAATCTTCACAATCAGCAATATCCTCTAAATATCTCTTTGAAGAAACTCGCCATCCTTTTAAGTGTCTATGCGTATGATTACCAACCCGATGTCCTGATTTTTGCATCTCATCGATAGTAGTAAAATATTTTTTGACATTTTCTCCAACTACAAAAAATGTAGCTTTAGCACCTACCTTTTCCAACTCAGCTATCACCCATGGAGTAATTTGAGGATGCGGCCCATCATCAAAAGTTAAAAACACCTCTTTATCTTCAACCTCACGTGTCCATGTAAGTTGTGGGAGGAAAAACGAACCTATGGATTTCCAGAAATTCAACCACACAAAACTACATGAATCCAACAGAAATAAAACGAAGATATTGCTCCATTAGTCGAGTCAACATATAAAGTATCAAAGATGCTATTAGATTTGTGTTGTAATTTTTCATCATGACTAAACTATTCTTAGCTTTTTCATTGCTTAGTTTTTTGAGTATAAATGCTCAAAAACCTTCTGAATGGACACTCCAAAAATGCATCTCTTATGCTCTTGAAAATAATACCAATATTCAGCAGAATATTTTGCAAGGAGAAATTGCGAAAAACAACCTAAAGCAAAGTAAACTTAGTCGAATACCTACACTCAACGGTAGTGGAAATCATAATTATAACATTGGTAGAACCATCGATCCGTTTACAAATAGCTTCAACAATACTTCGATTCAGAGTAATTCATTCTCCATTAGTTCGGGTGTCCTCCTTTATGGTGGAAGTCAGGTGAACAATACCATCAAACAAAACCGCTTAGCTATTGAAGCGAATGAGGCGGGCACGGCTGTTATTCGAAATCAAATTGCATTGTCTGTATCCAGCACCTTTTTACAAATTATTCAGGCAGAGGAAAATCTCAAATTAGCCAAATCTCAAAATGAAATTACGAAAAGTCAATTGGATCGTGCTCAAATACTTTTTAAAAATGGAGCAACCAATCAGAGTACTGTGCTCAACTTGCAAGCTCAATCTGCCAATGATTTAGTCAACATCATCAATGCGGAAAATGCTATCCAAATTGGGTATAATACCTTAATGAATTTGATGCAATATCCCCTCGATCAGCCATTAACAATAAATGCAGATATTGCGATTAACGAACCCAAAAATCTATCTGAGAGTGTCAAAGATATTTATGAATTAGCACTTCAAAACTTACCCGAGGTAAAGCAAGCTGAAGCATTAATAACTCAAAATCAATATGGCGAAAAAGTAGCTGGGTCAAGACTTCAGCCGACCATCTCTGCTTATGGAAATATCAATACGGTTTATTCTCAAAGTGGTAAAAGTGTCAATTTTGGCGATACTTCATTTATACCCATTGGATTTACCGAAAACACGCTCGAAAATGTACTCGTTCCTAATGTAGAAACTACTTATTCTGATAAGGCATTTGGCAATCAACTATCCGACAACTTGGGTCAGCAAGTAGGTATATCCATCGCTGTACCTTTATTCAACGGATATCGAAATCGAACAGCTTTAGAAAACGCTAAGATGAATACCAAAATCAGTGAACTCAATCTTCAGTCAACGAAAAATCAACTGAGAAATGATGTGACCAATGCATACACCAATTTAAAAATAGCTCGTAGCCGCTTTGATGCAAATACTCAAAATGCTAAAGCTCAAAAATTAAATTTTGAATTCAGTCAAAAACGCTTTGATGCGGGTGCCATGAATAGTGTGGATTTACTCACTGCTAAGAACCAATGGAGTCAAGCACAAATGCAACTCCTCAATGCTAAATACGAATTGGTATTCAGAACATTAATCATTGACTTTTATAAAGGAAAAGAACTATCATTATAATGACCAGAAAAAAAATATACCTCGCCATTGGATTAGTAGTCGTACTAATTGCTTTTGTCATCATTGGCAAAAACCGAAAACGCGGTGAACTTGAGGTAAGTGTCGGAAAAATCCAAAATCGTACCATCATCAGTACCGTAAGTGCCAACGGTAAAATTCGCCCAGAGGCAGAAGTAAAAATCAGTGCCGATGTATCTGGAGAGATCAAAGAGTTGTATGTAGCAGAAGGCGATACCGTTAGAGAAGGGCAACTTTTGCTAAAAATTAATCCCGATTTATACATTACAGCAAAGGATAGAGCACAAGCTGGATTGAGCAGTTCGCAGAGCAATTTTAAAACTAGTGAAGCTCAACTCACCCAAACCAGGGCTCGACTCAAAGAGCAAGAAGTTGTTTATCAACGAAACCAAAATCTTTTTGACCAAGGAGTCTTGAGCAAGGCCGAGTGGGATGCCGCAAAAACTGTATACCAAGTAGCCAAAAGTGAGGTCACTGCTGCAGAACAACGACTAGCCGCTGCCAAATTTGGCATCGACAACTCAAGAGCAAGTCTGAATGAAGCCAACAAAGCCCTCGGCAGAACAAG
>JAQWZS010000138.1 GCA_029253325.1 Bacteroidia bacterium | reverse complement strand
ACCTAATAAAAAACTCATCAACAAATAAATTATCCCAACATGCAGACCAGAGACAGCAAGAACGTGGATAGTTCCTGTTTTTGAAAATGCCTTTAACCAATCCTCGTCTAGGTCTTCCTAAAAAAAATATGACAGCTTCTGAAACTCCTCTTACTGCGTCATCTTCAAAATACTTATTAAAAAGCTTTTTTAGCTCTAGCTGCCAAGAGTATCCCATGCTTAATAAGACATTGGATGTGTTTTGGTTTAAATGAACCCACTGGCTATGATTAAAAAACCCTTGATGATAAATATTCTGGTTGTCATAAAACTTTCTAAAATAAACTTGAGCTTTCCCTTGTAATTTTTTGTCTTGACCAAGAGATTCTATAACCATTACTTTACATGAAATTACTTTTTCTTTTATTTGGGGTTGATTAATAACGCTCACCTTAAGCCATTCGGAAGACAAGTGATTTGAGAAATGATTATAATAGTTATTGTCTTTAAAGTAGTGGGTGAGTATAACTCCAGATAAAAAAAACAACCACAAAGCAAGAATTGACCCGAGCCTGATAAGTAAAAGAACTAATCTCCTTTTTAAAATAAAATGAATTAAGATTAATGCAAATAGACTTACCACAAATAGGCTAATCACCCAATTTATGGAAATAAAATTACTTGTTGGTACAAGTATTCCTATGATAAACGGAACCAGAAACTTAAGAAGCGGAATATGCTTCCATACATTCAATTTTAATTGGAGTTAAACATACTTTCTATAAATTAAAGCCTTTAGCTCATCTTTCAGCTCCTCATGATCCCAATTTCCTTTTACTTTATATGCCTTATAAATCTTAAATGCCTCATCTCGATTAGAAGCATTATCTATCTCAATTATAAATGTATTATAACCCGACTTATCTCCATCAAAAAACACATTTTGAAACTCGAATCGCTTTGCTATTGACATTCCCTTAGCAATACTAGAAATGGGTTTGTTACTATATTTTTCAAACAAAGAAAGCATTTCCTCATTTTCGTTTTTTGAAGGAGCTTCCTTAACTGATGTTTTATTCTGTTCCGTTTGTGAAACGGATTCTTTCTCCTCTTTTACAGAAATCTTTTCTTCCTTAACAACTTCAGCTTTGGGAGCTTTAAGCTTCCCCTTCAGAGCCAAACTGTTCACCTCATCGTAAAGATCAATACAGTGTTTTCTGAACACATCGATATCCAGCTGTGATAACTTTTCTGAATGCAAGTTCAACCTACTGTTATGAATACTCAGCATTCCCAAAAGTTCATCAATTTTTTCATGGATTTTATCTCTACTCATTTTCATTAATTTCTACGAATAAAATCAAATAATATTACATTCGACACTTCGTAATTAACAGGGCATGTATACAAAACCAAAAAATAGTATGGGATGGATAGAAATTATTTGCGGATCTATGTTCTCAGGAAAAACAGAGGAACTTATCCGAAGAATTAAGCGTGCTAAAATAGCAAACCAAACAGTGCATATATTTAAACCTAAAATGGAAATTAGATATCATAAAGAAAAGATTGTTTCGCACGATGACAATCAAATAGATTCTACACCGATTAATGACCCCAAAGAAATATTAAACTGGGCTGATAAAGTAGATGTAATTGGAATAGATGAAGCCCAATTTTTTAGTCCTAACTTGGCTGAGGTATGCAATCAACTAGCAAATAATAATAAACGAATCATCATTGCTGGTTTAGATATGGATTTCTTAGGAAATCCCTTTGGTGTTATGCCTAGTCTAATGGCAATGGCAGAGTTAGTAACTAAGGTACATGCCATATGTATGAAGTGTGGTTCTGAAGCACAATTTTCTTATCGTTTTTCAAACTCTGGCGATCAAGTTAAATTAGGAGAAAAAGATTTATATGAACCTAGATGTCGAACTTGTTTTAACCAAGGAATGGAAAAACAACAATCGGATATGAATAAATAAGGTCTCCAAAAAATCTATAACGATCAATAAATTTAAAATAAGAAGGAAAACAGGTAATAAAAAGAAGGGTTAGTTGCATTGACGCAAATACAAAAAAACTAATCGACGTAAGATGACTATTGATGTAACCAATAACCAATATAATCATCGATATCCCAATTCCTAAATAAATTAATCTTCTTAATTTACTATAACTATACAGATGTGCTATTGTAAGCATTTTGTCTCTATGATCTCGATCTCGATCAAAAAAAGAAAAAATCAATAGGTTTGATAAATTGATGAAGTAAAAAATAATGAAAATGTAAATTAGTTGAGTTAAATTAAGAGATTCCTCATTCCCAATCAATGGGGTGATAACAAATCCTATTGTAACAACTAATGCGACAAATATTTCTTTTAAATACCTCAAAAAAGTGTACTTCCTAGACAAAAAATAGTTTATACAAAAATGTAATAATGTCAATATACACAAGAATAAGACATAGCCATAATAAACTTGAGGAACCCAAAAAGAAAGACCAATCAAAATAATTAAACCAGATAATATCCATCGAATTATTTGCTTGTGCTTCAAAAAATGCTCACGATGTCGAATGGAAGAAGCTTCCTTTCCAATACTCAAACCATCTAATAAGTGATCAAGCGTATAAATAATCCAGAGACTTAGCGATAGACCTAACGCTAAAACATAGTTTGGTTTAATATCAAATAAATTACTGAAAAACAAATAGGATGATAATGAACCTATGGCAACGAGAATACTGTAAGTGTTAATAAAATTAAGAATTGATTGATATGAATAAAATCGTTTCACAACGAGCTTACCTTTATTCGATGGCTAGAACAGATTCAACCTCTGGCAATAATTTTTTTATGCTTTCTTCAATACCTGCCTTCATTGTGAGATGACTAATACTACAGGTACTGCACGCACCAAGAAGACGAAGTTTCACGATGTTATTTTCATAAGCAACAAACTCAACATCTCCCCCGTCTTGCTTCAAGAAAGGTCTTACACTTTCAAGTGCCTCTTGTATTTTAGTTTCTGACATTGTCATTTAACTTCAAATTTATTGTTTTTATTTAGATGCAGCTAGAATAGACAGTTTTTGAACAATTTTACCTGTAATGGCAAGATAGTCTTTATGGATATTATCAAACTTTTTATTTTCCTTTATGGGAATTTCACCTAAAAAATCAACGGAAGATTCTTCGCTTAATTTCAGGCCACCCTCTTTGCCAAAAAGATAATACTTCTCGCCATTCTCGTCTGGTTGAAAAAAGCTCATATTCTCAACAATACCAAGAATATTTTGATTTATATGTGGATTGCGAAACATATCGATAGCTTTTCGAGTATCTGCAACCGCAACTTCCTCAGGGGTTGTAATTAGAACCACGCCACTAATAGGAATATGTTGAACCACACTCAAATGTATATCTCCAGTACCTGGTGGTAAATCTATAATTAGGTAATCTAGATTGCCCCATTTCACATCACTACAAAACTGACTAATTGCCTTTGATAACATTGGTCCTCTCCAAACAAGAGCTTGTTTCATATCCACCATGTAGCCAATACTCATAGTTTGAACACCCTCATTCTCGATTGGAACCATTAAATCACCATCCATTTCAGGTTTTTTGTCGGTTGTGTTCATCAGGGTAGGTATTGAAGGACCGTGAATATCTGCATCCATCAACCCGACTTTTGCCCCTGCCATAGCCAATGTTTTAGACAGGTTAATAGCAAATGTACTCTTGCCAACACCTCCTTTACCAGATGCAACGGCAATTATATTCTTAATTCCAGATAAAACAGATTGGTCGTCTCTACTCCGTTGAACGTTAGACGTTATGTTAATTTTTACATTTGCCTCTGAGTCAACCATCGTATAAATTGCATTTTTACATGCATTAGCAATACTATCTTTCATAGGACAAGCTGGGGTGGTTAAAACTAAATCAAAGGCCACTTCACGCTCATTTACAGTCAAATTTTGAATCATCCCCAAAGAAACTAAATCCTTTTTAAGATCAGGATCTTCAACATAACTCAGTGCTTTTAGAATCTCGTCTTTCCCCATTATTTATTTTTTATAAAAAATATGCGTTTATTCATCTTAATTACAAACCACTTTACAAATTTATGTTGTCCTAAAATACTGCCTATTACAAATAAGAATAGTTGATAAATAAAATATACAATAACAATAGTAATAATCAGTTCGTACCACAACAACTCGCCATACGTTGACTTACTGAACAAATATTCGGTAATGGGTTTTCTAACGAAGACAATTGAAGAACCTGTGATAGCAAAAATGACAAAAATCCAAAGTAATTGAAGGTTAGATTCAATATTCCATTTGTGTTTGAGTTTTTGAATAATTTTATTCATTAAATATAGCTACGAAATTAGTTAGATAAACACTCAACCCTATCATTTTGTGTGATTGATAAAAAAAAAGATGGGAAGCTCTCGCTTCCCATCTCTATTCTAGTTTAGTTTTATGGTAAATATCAGTATACTAACTTGAAGTCTACGCGTCTATTTGAAGCCCTTCCTTTAGCAGTAGAGTTGTCTGCAACTGGTTTAGATTCTCCATAACCAACTGCTGACATACGACTTCCTTCAACTCCTTTAGAAACAAGGTAGCTCTTTACAGACTCTGTTCTCTTTTGAGAAAGAACAAGATTATCTGCATCCTCACCTTGACTATCTGTATGCCCCTCAATTACAACTTTTGCTTCTTTATACTCTTTCATAATTTCAGCTAAGACATTTAAATTCTCAAAAGACTCAGACTTGATAATGTCTTTTCCACTTTCAAAGAATATTCCTTTGGCAGCGAGTCTTATTTTCTCTTTGATATC
>JAQWZS010000129.1 GCA_029253325.1 Bacteroidia bacterium | reverse complement strand
CAGAACCAGCAGCAACACTGCTATCCATAGCAATGGCAAATATTGTTGCACCTACAATGGGTTCTTTGGTCTTTTCATATTTAAGTTTTCCGCCAACAGGAACTTTATTTTGGGCTTCCATACTCACATATGAAAACATTAAAAGGCAACATAATACTGAAAACAAAAGGGTTCTGTAACTCGACATCACATTTAGATTATCTTTTATCATACTACACATTAAATGAAATTACAGGTATTAAGTTTTATTTTAACTTAAAATATATTCTTGAATTTTTCGAACCTCATCTGCCCAAACTTTGTCAGAGTCTGAGATGTCGGCAATTTGCTCGACTTCCTTTAGTAATTTTTCAAGTTTGTCGGATGACCTCAACGGCTTCCTGTATTTTAAAGCCTTACAAGCTGTAAGTAACTCTATTGCTTGAATTCTCTCAACGTTCTTGATTACTTTGAGGCATTTGGTTGCCGCATTAGCACCCATACTAACATGATCTTCCTGACCATTGCTACTTTCTATGGTGTCCACAGAACTTGGGGTACACAATTGTTTATTTTGACTTACTATACTCGCAGCAGTATACTGAGCAATCATCAATCCACTTTCTAGTCCTGGATTACTTGTTAAAAAAGCAGGCAGACCTCGTTTACCTTCAAGCAAACGATAAATCCTTCGTTCTGCTATACTACCGATTTCTGCAATGGCTATGGCTAAAAAATCCAATTGTAATGCTAGAGGTTGTCCGTGAAAATTCCCTGCACTTAAGACCAAATCCTCATCTGGAAATACATTGGGATTATCTGTAACCGCATTAATTTCTGTTTCAAATACTGCAGCCACTTGATCATAGACATCTTTGGTAGCCCCATGAACTTGTGGAACACAACGAAAACTATAAGGATCTTGCACATGATTTTTGGACTGATCTATTATCTCACTGCCTGAAAGATGCTCCAAAATAGCTTTTGCTGTATCCAACTGCCCTTTATGAGGTCGTATGACATGGCTATAATTCAAAAATGGTTCTTTCCTCCCGTCGTATGCATCAATACAGAGGGCTGCATGAAGATCTGCTCTTTCTAATATTTGATGTGATTTAAATAAGCAACTCAAACCATAAGCCTGCATAAACTGGGTACCATTAATGAGAGCTAACCCCTCTTTAGGACCCAAAATAAGATTGCTCGGTTTTGCTTTTTCCATGCTTTTAAAATCTTGACTCCACACCATTCCCTCTCCAATCAGAGGCAAACTCATATGGCTTAGCGGAGCTAAATCTCCACTTGCTCCCAAGCTACCCATCTCATAAATGACTGGAAGTGTAGTTGAATTATACAAATCCAATAGTTTTTCAACTGTTTCAAGCTGAACACCACTATAACCATAGCCTAGACTTTTCACTTTTAGAAGGAGCATAGTTTTAATAATATCATGAGGAACACAATCCCCCATACCACAAGCATGTGAACGAATTAGATTCACTTGTAATTGGGTCAAATCCTTTTGATCAATCTTGGTATTACATAAAGAACCAAAACCTGTATTTACTCCATAAATTACTGAGTTTTTATCTTCAACTTTAGATAACAAAAAGGCATTGCATTTCCTTATTTTTTCTTTTGATTCGTCAGACAATTTGATCTTTTTATTAGTAGTTAAAAGATCTCTTATCTGTTTGATACTGTGATAATTAGACAACTCCATTAATTAAACGAATTTAGGCGTTTCTGCTTGCTAGAGCTAATTTGGTAATTACTGCTTTTGTATTTTCAGGAAAATCCCCTTTCATCATCCAGTCATAATAACCCCTATTTTCTTTGAAAACATCAACCACACGTTTATTGATGTATTTTCCAAAATTAAAATAAGCCTCACCATCAGAACCTCTTTTGATTCGTCTTGCAAAATCAAAAAACTCACTTTCTCCACTGAAAGCATGCAAAAAATCGATGTTATTCTCTAATTCATCATAAAAATCAACTTGAGCTTTTATTACTTCCCAAGTCGCAATAGTATCTGCTTTTGCAGAATGAGCATCAACCAAATTTTTATTACAATATTTTTGATATGCTGCTCCTAGGTTACGAGGTTCCATTTTATGGAATATCCGTTGGGCATCGATAAATTTACGATTTGTATCAAATGATATACCTGCACGATAAAACTCCTCCGCCAACATCGGAAAATCAAATCGATTGCTATTAAAACCACCAAAATCTGAATCGCCCAAGAATGCATTTAATTCAGGTGCAAACTCTTTAAATGTAGGTTTTCCTGCTACATCTTTATCCCAAATCCCATGAATCTCTGACACCTCAGACGGAATAGGGATTGTCGGATTTAAAACTTGATGCAAATGTTCCTCTTGACCATCCATTTGAATCTTTATACAATAAATTTCTACTATTCGATCTCTGGCAATCTGAATACCTGTTGTTTCTAAATCAAAAACGATTAGAGGTTTTCTCAATTTTATATTCACAGAACAAATGTATTCGTGTTTCTTTATTTCTCAGCTAGAAATAAAATGGTATTATCCACTTCTTTTGGGCTACTTCGTTCAAGTAATCTAAGATTTAATAAAATCAATTGATATCAATGTGTTTAAAAGTTTGGGAAGAATACACGTGACCAATATCTAATATTGTAGCTGATTAAATGGAGTATAAGGCTGTACATATTTTATGTGATGATGAGACATCTGAAACATTATCCTTTTTGTTGCAAGAAAATGGATATGAAGGTACATCGTTTGAAAAAAACCAATTAATCGCCTATTGTAAGGCTTCAACCTTTGATTTATTAGCCTTGAAATCAATAATTCAACCATTTAACATTGAACCAGATAAGATACTAGATATTGGTCTTCAAAATTGGAATCAAATATGGGAAAGCAACTTTAAAGAAGTATACATCGGCGATCATATCCATGTGAGAGCTCCATTCCATCCTGCAAAAAACATTAAGCACGATATTATAATTCTTCCTAAAATGGCATTTGGGACAGGGCATCATGAAACTACTCAACTATCAGCAATTGCATTAGAAAAATTAGATTGTAAAAACAAGATTGTTTTAGATATGGGTTGTGGAAGTGGATTGCTCGCTATTTTAGCCTCTCAAAAAGAGGCTAAAGATGTCTTTGCGATTGATTATGATCAAAATTGTATAAATAACACCAATGAAAACATACAATTAAATAAGGTAAAAAACGTTTTTACCATGAAAGATGACTCGCCTTCCAAAATAGAGGATGGCGTAGACATTATCGTCAGTAATATTGTGAAGAATATAAACCTAAAACTACTTCCTCAATTTGCAGGTAAGCTAACTGAAAATGGCATCCTAATTCTCTGCGGTTTTCTTACCAAAGATTTTAAAAATTTAATTCAAGAGTCCACAAAATATGGCTTTTTACTTACAGATAAAAACACACAAAATGGTTGGCTACAAACTCAATTTATTAAGAAAAATGTTGACTAAAAAATTCATATTAATACTCCTTTTACTCTCCTCTTTAGCTTCTTGGGCTCAACCTCGTTCCTTTTCAAGAAATCCTTCTGTATTTATCAAAGAATATTCAAAATTTCTTAGCTCACAAGCAGATAAAAAAGGACAAGTTTTATTAGAAAAATTTACGACCAAATGGGATTCAGGCAAGTTTGTAGAACCCGAGCAACGAAATATCATATCTGTTGCTAATTTAATGTTAATCAATGATTTAGATGTTCCTAGCTTTTTCCTACTCACAGAAACTATGCTATATGCTAAGGACTCTATTGATGAGCCCAAATATATAAGTTGGTCCAAATCGTTGATTCCAGCATTAAACTCTGGAAATCAAACGTTTACAACACTCATTAAAGCATCAAGAAATCTATTTAGTGATAACACTATTTATGAATCTCAAACTAAGAGATGGTATAGTAACTCACCAGATTATCGATTTATTTTTGAGGATAATCGAGTCAAAATTTCCTTCAAGAACATCAATTTAACTTGTCAAGCTCAAATCGACCAAATTAACATTTACAACACTTCAGGAAGTTACTATTTGGATACCGATGAATGGGAAGGAAAACAAGGCGTTATTACATGGGAACGGGTAGGATTTGGAAGGGATAATATCTATGCAGAAATACAGAGTAATTACACATTAAAATTTGAACGTGCCGAGGTAAACATTGACACAGTTACTTTTACCAATAAAGACTTTCTAGCAAAAACCCTAATGGGAAATCTTATAGATCGTGCGTCTAGTGCAGATAACATTGATAAAGAAGTACTTCAAAAATCACAATTTCCACAATTTTACTCATTTGACAAAAACATAGAATTAGGATCTTATTTAGACAACACCGTTCAATTTAAAGGAGGATTTGCCATGAAAGGTTCCGAAACGATTTCTACAGGAAGCCCCGAAACACCCTCTGTAATTGAAATTTATTACAAAAACAAAAAAAGAGTACTTGCCAAATCACCCTACTTTACATTGAAAGAGGGGAAAATTAATGCAATGGAGAGTGAGGTAACCATTCTCACAGATAGCGGAACGATATATCACCCTAACCTCAAGTTTAATCTAAACTTAGATAATAAAATTTTAGTTCTTATTCGAGGGAAAGAAGGTTTAAAACAAGCTCCTTTTTATGATAATGATCATCAAATTGACATTTTCGTTGATAAGATTATATGGAAACTTGAACTTCCAAAAATTGAATTTGACGTTGATGGTGAGGAAAAAAAGGCCTTTATCGAATCTCAAAGCTTTTATAAAGAAGTACGCTATGAAAAAATTCCTCGTGGAATTCTCAAGTATCATCCCTTGTCTAAGATGAGGAATTTTGTAATTCAATACAGAAAGAGAGAATTCACGCTCAATGAATATTCAAACTGGATGGGTAGTAAACCAATTTATCTTAAATCCCAGATTATTGAATTAGCAGATTTGGGATATTTATTTTTTAATCCTGCCACGGATAGTGTCAAAATCAGAAAAAAACTAGATCATGCCGTATTATCTCACAAGAAACTTATGGACTATGATGTAATCCGTTTTTCATCGGTTATATCTGCTCGTTCAAACGCCTTTTTAAACCTAATTAACAACACATTTAATATAGAGGGAGTTAGGGCCTTCAAATTTAGTGATAGTCAGAGTGTTTATGCTTTCCCACATGAACAAACGGTCATTCTCAAAAATAAGCGAAGAATGGAGTTTGGTGGAAAGTTAACTGCAGGTAAATTTGATTTCTACTCCGATAAATTTGAGTTTGATTACTTCAATTTTGATATTACATCTGACAACATTACCGAGATGGTAATTTTCACAAAAGATCTGTCTGGGAAACCTGGACTGGTTGCTGTAAAATCTGTTTTAAGAGACATTAACGGCACCCTAGAAATAGACAAATCAAATAATAAATCTGGACTGAAAAACTTCCCCGAATACCCAAGATTCACAAGTAACAAAGGTTCAGTTATTGCCTATGATAAACCAAACATTCATGGCGGAGTATATGATAAAGATCGCTTTCGATTTGAAGTTGATCCATTCACTATTGAAAACCTTGACAATTTTACCACTGAAGGTTTGAGTTTTCCAGGGACTTTTGTGGCTGGAGGGATTATTCCAGACTTTGACTTTGAAGCAAAAATTATGGATGACTATTCACTAGGTTTTGAACGAACAAATCCTGCTGGTGGCTACCCCATGTATGACGGTAAAGGTCAAGGAAATATAGACATCCGATTGAGTGAAGAAGGTTTTACTGCCAAAGGAAACATTGAATATGAAGGAGCAGTTCTTGAGTCTCAGGACATTTTAATGACTCCAGATTTTACCTCAGCACAGGCAGAATCATATGTCATAACTGAAAATGAAAAATACCCCAATCTTGCTGCCAAAGACGTTAATAGTAAATGGGTTCCCAACCAAGATTCCATGTATATCTATACCAATGATCATGAAGTAACCGTATTGAGAGATAATCAACAGTTTTCGGGAAATCTTATTCAAACCAATCAACAATTGGCGGGCATAGGTTCTTTGGTATGGGATAAAGCTAGCTTAAAATCCTTGGACATGAAATTTAAACCTAATGAAGTGAATGCCCAAGTCTCTGATGTTGAAATAAATTCAATGGACCAAAATAAGATTGCTTTTTCATCCAAAAATCTCAATTCACATATTGATTTCACCAGTCAACTAGGAGATTTAAAATCCAATGAAATTGGAATACTGACCGAGCTTCCCTTTAATCAATTCTCTACCTCAATGGACGAATATAAATGGGACATGGCCAATAATACTATTGAATTTAATAAAGGACCTAAATTACCGCAAAGTAGATCTTATTTTGTAAGCAGTAAATATGACCAAGAAGGTCTAAGATTTGAAAGCACCAATGCTCTTTTTGATATTAATGAGGGGATTATATATGCTAAAGAAGTACCCTATATTGATGTTGCTGATAGTCGCATTTATCCATATGAAAACAAGGTCGATATTCACGAAGGGGCAAACATACAACGATTAAAAAAGTCACGTATTTTGGCATCTCGAACTCAAAAATTTCATCAATTATATGATGGAGATATTAAAATAGAAGGACGATATGCTCTTAGTGGCTCTGCTTCCTATGAGTTCAAGGATAAGCATGATACACATCAAGTTATTAAATTCAACAAAATACGCGTAAAAGGTAGAGGCGATACATCCATTCTAGCGAAAGGTTCCATCAGCGATTCTTCAGCCTTTTTCTTAAGCCCAAAAATCGCATACAAAGGCAAAACAGAATTATACAGTAATCAAAAAGATATTTTCTTCAGTGGCTATGTAAAACCCCAACATTCCTTCACCTACTATCCAAGCAGATGGTTCAGGTATTCTGGTCAACCCAAGCCCGAAAATGTAATCATACCTGCAACAAATATTCTCAATGAGGATCGTAGAAAAATGTATGCATCTGTAAGTATTGCAAATGATAGCACACATATCTACCCTACTTTATTCAATTTTAAGCGAAGCTATGCCGATTTAGAACTTACCTCAGATACGGGAATATTTTATTATGATGAATCCAAAAAAACATTCTTTGTAGGAGATTCTATGAAACTATTGGAGGGGTCCCCACGCGGAAGCTATCTTGCCTTTAACGAAGGTACAGGAGAGGTATTCAGTGAAGGAAAAATTGAATTCAACCTCGACAAAGACCCTAACTTTAATGCACGCTTGGCTGGAAATATAAGTAAGTTACCAAATGATTCAGTGTTCACCATACAATCATTGATGGCTTTGAACCTTGTGTTGCCTGAAGATTGCTACCAGCGAATGGTGGAAGTGATCAATGAGAATGACAATGATCCAGCAGATAACAATAACCAGTTTGTAGAAAAAGCTCTTTCCGAATTTCTAAATGATAATCAGTTGAAAAAATCACTTAATTATACCTCATCATCAGGGGAGATTAAACCACCAAGCAATTTTTCTTCTAATTTTCTCTTTACCAAAGCTAGCCTTTATTATGATGCTTATAAAAGACAATTTATTGGGCTTGAACCAATCCATATTGCTTCAATCAATGGTAAGCAGGTGAATAAGGCACTCAAAGCAAGAATGGCAATAACCAAACGTAGAAGCAGTATTAAGTTTACGTTATACCTTGAAGCAAGTAAATATGACTGGTTTTATATCGATTACTACATGGGTGCTCTCACTGTGGCAAGTACCGATAAAACGTTTAATGATATTATCAAAACTCAAGGAGTAAAAATGAGTAAAGGGAAATTCAGAATTCGTCCTGCTAGTCCTCGATCTGTTGGGTTGTTTTTGACGAAGATGGAGAATTAGAAAACTTTACATCTTGATTCAACTCAACAAACCCCTTCGCAAAAAATATCAAACTATAACTCACCAAAACATGACCAATATTTACAGCTAAAAAGTAGTGATCTTCTTTAAATATTGCAAAGACTAGAGCGGAAAATGAAAGTATAATAATCCCTCTTACTATCTTATTCCTTCCCTGAATAGAATTATCCATACGAGAAAAATAAGTACTTAGACCAATACCTAAAAAACCAATAATTCCATATATCAATACTGACAGAAACTGATTATTCCAAACTAAAAACATTACCATGCCTAGAAACAAGACCAGATTAGCAACTCTAATCATTTTGTTGTTCTGAAAATTTGCAAAATCTAAACTACCGTTGGTAAATAAGTAAATAGAACCTAAACTAAAAAGTCTTGATGCAAGAAGAAGAGAATTTGCTAGTCGCTCATCTATTATAGAGAGATGACCAAATGCAGCCACTCCAGATGAAATACCCGTAAAAGCAATAAACCAAATAAATTGTTTGGAAATTATTCGTTTAGTATGAATTTTCAGTAATATGAGAGCTGTAAGAAAAATTAAAATATTTGAAGAAAATGTAATCCAAATCATCATCTTTTTTATACCTATTTATAAAGTCTTTAATAAATTAATTTATGACTTAAACACACTAGATTCCATCGCCTCAGTAGTTAATGCGATTGGTCTATTTTTTTCGTAGTCATAACTCACAAGAGCAGTTCTGATATTCGCCATGTGTTTCCCTTGAGTTGCATTGGAAAACTTATAGTACATATTGAATGAAGAATTCCCTGTAACTTCAGTAGCTAAATCAATTTGAACCCGATCTCCTAAACGCCCTTCACAGGAATAGGTTATAGCTGCATCTGCTTGAATAAGGGATACCCCTCCAAAATCTAACTCTGTGAATCCATTTTTTGCTAAAAATCGCACTCTTGCCTCTTGAGCATAAGCCAAGAACTGTTGATTCCCCATATGATTACCATAATTTAAGTCTGATACCCTTACTTCTATTTCAGTTGTGTATTGCCATTCAGTGGGCATGTCTATTTTCATTCGCTTCATCGTACTCCGTCTTTAGGGTTTTTACCTTCAAATTGTTTAAAATAATATTTGTATTCCTTAATGGTTTCATCCACACCTTTTGTGATAAACTCAGGCTTATTTATTTCAATAACTTTCTTGATATAATCAAAGCCTATTTTAACCACAGGTATATTGGCTTTTTGTGCAATGTAATAAAAACCTGTCTTCCATTTGTCATTGAACTTTCGCGTACCCTCTGGAGTGATTGTGGTAATGAACTCCTCATTAGAATTATAAACTGAAACCATCGTATCCACAAAATTCGTATTTTTTGACCGTTCAACAGGAAAACCACCTAGTGCACGAAAGAGGTAGCCAATCGGCCACACAAATAATTCTTTTTTTCCAATGTACTTTGGATTAAAATCATCGGTGATAGCCCTATACAAAAGTCCTACAAAAAAATCCCAATTACTAGTATGAGGTGCTACCACAATGAGGTATTTAGGCAACTTTGGCATAGCACCTGATACTTTCCAGCCCCATACATCTTCGAATAACCATCTAGAAATATTTTTTATCATTTAAGGTCTAATTAACTGGTTAAATTTTGAAATTATTTCATCCGATACTGGAACAGGTTTGTGGTTTTCAGCATCTAACAATATAAATTGAATCTCTGCTCTTGAGCATAATGCTTTAGACTCATCATCTATAATTTCCTGTACCATTGAAATGCTCCGATTTTTAAACTCCATTTCTTTAACATGAATATGAATCAATTGATGAGGCAATAAAGGTTTTTTAAAGGCTATATTGATATTCACAACAATAAATAATAACTGTTCCTTTTCAAAAAAACGATCTTGAACAGCAGGTTCTAAAAACTTCCATCGAGCCTCTTCAAGCAGCTCTAAATACCGAGCATTATTCACGTGTCCGTATGCATCACAATGATATCCTCGTATTCGTATTGAAGTTACTTTCACTTTAGCAAAGGTGTATAAAAATAGCTGATTGACGAATGATTTTTTTAAAACAAATCAATTGCAAACTTGGTTATTATTATATGCAAACAATCCTAATCAGTGGTGGTTCGGGGCTTATCGGTTCTGATCTCAGAAAATATTTTACTGAATTAGGTTATCCCACCCGAATTTTAAGCAGAAAATCTACTAATAAAAAAGACTATTCATATTATTGGAACATTGAAGACAAAACCATTGATCCTGATGCATTTGAAGGTGTAGAAGTTGTAATAAATCTTGCTGGCAGCTCAATCATAGGAGGAAGATGGACCAAATCCCGAAAAAAAGAATTGACTCATTCCAGAGTTAATTCTACTCAACTGCTCGTCGATACAATCAATCAGCAAAATTTACCCATCAAGCATTTTATTCAGGCAAGTGCCATGGGTTATTATGGAAATAGCAACAATCAAACGATTACTTCAGAATCTCCAAACGGAAATGACTTCATGGCCAACTTATGTGCTGATTGGGAAGCAGCTTCGAATAAACTCAACCCATCTATCAAAAAATCGATTCTCAGAATTGGTCTCTATTTGAGTTTAAACGGAGGCGTATATCCAATTTTATCACGACTAGCTAAATTTAGTATTTTATCGGCATTTGGAAATGGTAAAATGTGGGCTGGATATACCCATCATCATGAGTTTGCTAACCTCATTCATCAAATTATTAAAGAAAAGATTCCAGCAGATATTTATAACGCTGTTGGGGCTCAACCTTTTCAGATGAATGAACTCATGAAATGTATTATTCAAAAAAGCGGAAGAATAAACTTTTTACCCAATGTTCCTTCATTTATACTTAAACTAGTTCTCGGTGAGGCATCTGCTACACTTCTAAATAGCTATAAAATAACCTCACCTAAACTGGCTTCACACAATATTTATCAATACCAAGGAATCGACCAAGCAATTCAATCCTTATAATTATGGTTATACACTGGTTTAGAAGAG
>JAQWZS010000115.1 GCA_029253325.1 Bacteroidia bacterium | reverse complement strand
AATATCATTTGAAGGTGCTCCAGTGCTTGTTCCAGCTCCAACTCCAGGTGAAGAGCTACTCAATACAAAACCATCATCAAGAGTCATCCAAATATTATCAGCTCCATCAGGATCACTTGTGTTTATAAAAGAGGGATTTGTTCCAGCAGTCAACATACCCGTTCCACTGGAAAATATACTATTTAATTGAGTCATGCAATATGACCTAGTAACAGTGTTATTAGACCAGATATCTGCTCGGGCAATATTATCACTCCCCGCCTTAGTGTTACCCCAGAATATTACATTTTTGATAGTAACATTACCACTATTGGTATAGATACCACCTCCACCATAAGCAGCATCTGAAGCACTATTGTAACAAACTGTAACATTAGTTAATTTTGGATTAGATGACTGAAAAGAATATATACCACCTCCATAAACAGCTGAATTATTATAAATGACTGAGTTATCAATTGTAGGTTCTGACCTGACAAGAAATGCAGCTCCACCATTTTCAATACTGTTATTAGTGGTAATTACAACATTATCAATATCTATGTCAACATCAATAGTACAAAGTGCACCTCCACCCCTCCTTGGGAAAGTTTGACCAGAGAACGATTGACCAGACCAAAAACCTCCTCCAGCATTTGCATTACCACCCGTAATTACAAATCCGTCTAATTTAGCAGAAGATGATAAACCATCCATTATAAATACATGATAACAATTGTCTGAATTATCTCCAATTGTACCAATATCTCCACTAAGGGTAACTTGGTTTTTCGATATGTCACGTTGGCTCAGTAAGGTTTCAGTTGCAGCAAAACCGCCATAGATTTTAATGTTTTTATCTAAATAAAATGATAAATCTCTGCTGCTTGAGCTTGTAGCTCCTGTAGAAGGTAATCTTGTAGGCTTGTAAATACCCGCTGCTACCCAGATTTCATCTGAAGCAGAGGAAGCATTAATTGCATCTTGGAGTGCATTATATGCATTTGTCCATGATGTTCCATTGTTAGATCCTGATGCATTGTGTTTTACATACCATTTTGTGGCATGCGATAATGAATTAAAAGTAAAAAGAATAGTAAAAAAAAATATTTTTTGGTAAGACATAAGTTACATTTAGACAGCAATGTTAGTTAATTAAAAGCAAAAGACCTTTTAAAGTGAACATTTGCCAAACAATACAATATATTGGAAAATTAACTTGTGATCAATTGGTCAATATTTAATGCTAAATTAAAGTCTTTTTCAGTAAGACCCTCGGCATCATGTGTACTCAGGTTAATGATAACTTCATTGTACACATTCTCCCAATTAGGATGGTGATTCTGTTTTTCAGCTATTAAAGAAACAGAAGTCATGAAAGAAAACGCCTTAACAAAATCATCAAAAATAAATCGTCTTTGGATAAAATTCTCTATCAAAACCCAATTATTATTAATGAGTTTCATTCTACTTACAATTTCTTTATTATCAAGTTTTTGCATAATTAAAATTGATGGTTTAGTTGAGTATAGCTTGATTTAGCATTTAACAACCTTAGGATAAATGGACTATTATTTTTACGATTGACTTTTGGTTTGAGTTTTAAATAAATGGTGTTTTCGTAAATCGAAAGTATTTGCCCGGACTTATACACCGTCAAATGACGGAAAGGTATCGGCCAAATAAAACTACTACTATTCTTTCTAAAATGAACAATAATTCCATTTGGTCTTAGTTCAATGTTGCATTTACGATTGTATTCTATACTATCGAAATTAATATCAAATTCGAGGCTACACGATTGAATTATGAATGGTTCTGAACCAATACTTCCATTTTTGAGCTTATGAAAAATCCCAAACCGCTTCCCCACCAATTCGTTGACGGCTAAATCTATGTTTTTATCTGTTCGGGTAGTATTGTATATCATAAAATTAAATCACGATAATTTAATATAGTTATAACAAAAACTGAAATGTAAAAGTTTTACTAATAATGATTTGGATTAATTCATTTATTTTTCTTCAAATGCTCGAACATTGTTTCTAAAAATCTTCATTTTCTTTTTATCTCCTTTGACTTTTAGTGCCTCGAGTTTTAGGCCGTCAACATCATCAAAAACAATAGCGGGTCTATAATCCGCTTTTTTTAATTTCAACACAACATTTTTCATTTGTAATCCCTCTGCATGCCTTACATAAAAGCCCCAAGCTGGTAATTCACCAAACATTGAAAACTCTGGATATTTATTGGGTAATTCAGGAATGTCATCAACTCTATCTAAGGGGAAATTGGCATATGCCGCATTTCCTCTTCCTGGATAAATAAGCGTAATATCCTCTAATAACACGGACTGGATCGGATAACCAATTATACCTGTGATTGAAGAGGGGAATGTGTTATGGAAAAAAGGTAAGGCAGGTCCTCTTATGTTGTATGATTGATCTGGCCTACTGAACGGAATTTGCACTTTTATTCTACGTAAAATCACATTTTTAAGTGTACCTGGATATTTAGCTCCTCTTATTTGACCAACACGCAAAAAAATTGCATTTCCTGTGTTAGTAGCTTTAATGTCTTCTACCAAAATATTTTCTATAACTCCACCTTGCATGGCCTCAATAGCGATTGCTGATCGATAAGTATCATAAACTTTTATATCACGTATCGTAATGTTACGCATATGACTAACACTTGAAGTACCTAGTTTAATGGCACTAGCACTTGATCTAACCCTGCAATTACTTATCAAAATATTATCACAAAAACGTTTGCGAGTCCAATCTTCTGATTTTATACATATACCATCATCTGCTGCATTAATATCACAATTCGAAATTTCAACATTTTTACAATCCATAATATCAATGCCGTCATTGTTCCAATACGTATCACTATCTACTTCAATATTGTTTATTACTAGATTATTACATAACTCGTAAGATTGCACCCAACAAGACGAATTCTTGAGTGTAATGCCTCTAACAACTATATTTTCACATGCTAAAATTTGAAACAATAATGGTCTAAGGTACCACTTGGGTCTTTTTTCGACAAAATTATAGTCCAAACTATCAATCTGTCCAGCATAAAATAGACTATCTATTCTTAAGGCTAATTTATCCCCTCTTCCATTGATAGTCCCTTTTCCAGAAAAACTAATATTAGATACTTTGTGAGCAATAACTAACGCCTTCCATTTTCCTACTTTTTTGTAATCCTTTGGATTTATGCTTCCTACCAGCCTCGCTCCTTTTTTAAAGTGTATTTCGACATTTGATTTCATGAAAATTGTTCCTGATAGAAACGCTCCCTTGGGAATCACAACCCTACCTCCACCTTCTTTTGATGCATTATCAATTGCAGATTGAATGAATGAAGTACATATAATTTTCCCATCACCTCTTGCACCGTAATCAGTAATCAAATAATCTTTTGCATGGGAATTATTCAACAAAAGAAAAACAAACATCAGTACACTAATTAATTTCATTAATATATTAAAAAATACAGTTTGCAATATACGCCTGATTGGCTATTCTGAAATATAATATATATAATCAAGGACAGCTTTTGTTAACTAGTCTGCTTAATTGTATGTTCGTAGCTAAGTGATTTTACACAAAAAAACCTATCTCTTCTGTATTTTGTTCATTCTAATTGTCTCAGGGTGTAGTCACTCTGATGATGTTAACTTACCCAGCTGTAAAGCACTCTTAGCAACTAATTTTAAAAGTTTACAGGATTTTCATTCTGCTGTCGATTTAAGTTATTCAAATGATAGCAAAGATTCATGTATTGGCACTGTCAATATGAGCTATAAAAACCAAGGTCAGACGATATTATCCGTCTTGAGCGAAGGGATAACACAAGGAGATATAACAGATGCACACAAGGGCTCTTTAATGGATAAGATTTTCCTAGCTTTTCAATCACCATATGCAGTTTTTAACAGAAATGAACTTAGCAAGATATTTATGCTTGCACGAAGAAGGCCGACAATTTTTGGAGATGATGATGTTGCTTTCTACGACCTAGCGTTAGCAAGTATGCAAAACATTAGAAAAGAGAACCATGCATTTCGTCATTTTAGAGATAGTTTAGAGAAAGGCTACATTAATACATTTAATCATATTACAGCTCAAGCACTAATAACAGCAATTTACAATGAAGATATCGCACATTTTGTAGCCAGCGTTCATGAACGACATCATATGCCAGAATTAGTATCTGGTAAATTTTCTGAGGCTCAACTTAAGGATACGGTTAACTTTCCTACAGATAATTATGTAGATATTATCAATAATGAAATTGGGCAAGAACTAGGCAAATATTTGAAACTTAAGTATGCCATTAATAAAAGAACGCAGTGGACGCCAAATCTTACTAGTGCATTTCTAAACGATATACAAGACTATTACGCTCAATCTTTTGATATTGAAATTGAACCCTACAAAACTGACGACTCATTAATTTATCGATTTAGTCAAAAAATAGAAATCATAAGAAAAAGCAAATCCTATTTATAATTACAGAACTATGACACCAAAAAAAAACATCAAACTAAAAAAAATCTATTGTTATTTGATTTTAATATTAGCTATTACAATAACGGCATGCAAAAAAAATCAATACCAAAATGTAATTGATGCCTCTGAATATTACGCATCTACAAAACCATGTACTCGATGGTGGTGGTTTGCAACAGAAATCAAAAAACCAGATATTAAGTATCAATTGGATTGGGCCAAAGACAACAATTTTGGTGGAGTCGAAATTGCTTGGGTTTATCCACTTTATCGCTATCAAAAAATGTATGCTCGTTCATACGGAAGGCACTATCCTAAAGACAGCTCTGC
>JAQWZS010000112.1 GCA_029253325.1 Bacteroidia bacterium | reverse complement strand
CTCAACGAAGTCCTCTATAAAATTTTTAGTAGTGAAAAGTGGTTTACCTATGCCATTTTATCATTGGTATTGTTCATTTCATCGTTCAACATATTTGGATCCTTAATTATGCTGGTAATTGACAAGAAAAAAGACATTGGCATTCTCAAAAGCATGGGTGCCGAAGAAGGGATATTATTTTGTGTGTTTTTGTGGCAAGGAACCTACATTGCTCTCATTGGAGGGGGGATAGGAATCTTATGTTCTATGGTCTTGGTTTGGTCCCAACAATACTTCGAGTGGTTCAGCATGGAAAATGCCATTGTATCGGCCTATCCGGTTGAGTTGTTGTGGAGTGATGTGCTGCTGACTATTCTAACAATCGTTTTCTTAGGAACTACCATATCTTTGTATCCAGCTTATAAAGCAGCAAAAACACCCATAAACGCCATTAATTAATCGAATGTATATCGCATGCCCAATTGGATTCAATCGATCACATCACTATTTAAAACTGCAGAGCCAGACCCTATGAAATTTTTAGTAGTAGGATTAGGGAATATTGGACCAGAGTACGACCAGACTCGGCACAACATTGGATTTGAAGTGTTGGATCAATGGGTGAAACAGCATGATGCTCAATGGGATAGTGGACGATTAGCTAATATCGCTAAATTCAAATTTAGGGGTAATCAAGTGGTCTGCATCAAGCCCACTACCTTTATGAACCTCAGTGGTAAAGCCGTTAGACATTGGATGAAAATAGAACGCATTGCACCTAAAAATTTCATCATTGTTACCGATGATATCTCCATTGATTTAGGGAAGTTACGAATTCGAGGCAAGGGCAGTGCTGGGGGGCATAACGGACTCAAGGACATCCAACAGCAGTTGGGTACAGACCAATATCATCGCATTCGCTTTGGTGCCAAAGGAGATTTCCCGCGTGGACGACAAGTAGAATTTGTACTTGGCAAATGGGATGAGAAAGAAACCATTGAATTAGCACTTCAAAAAGATCGAGCATGCAAGGCTATTGAATCTTGGATAATCAAGGGATTGACAGGAGCCATGAACGAATACAGCGGATAGGACTATTTCAAAAACATTCGACGTTGGTTGATGCGGGTACTTCGTGTCTTGGGTGGGTTGCGATTGTAGTAACAACCATCGCCAGATTTTCCACCAAAGATATATTCAAACTTAATCGAAAGTACATGGTAGCTATCGGTCTTATCTGGATTGCCTCGTTTATCGCTTATTGCTTTTGAGGTTAGCGATCGGTTTGATAATTCTCGTGCAATATCGCCTTTCTCATTTCCGACAAGATTAGGATCAGCATATACGGTACTCACATCATCAAGGTAATCGGTGAAGGTCTTTCGAAATCCTAAATCCAGAATTAACGAAGTGCTTTTTGCTAGTCGAAATTTATATCCAATTCCGTATGGAATAACAATAGAAAGATCATTATATGGTCCAGAACCATTCTCCAAAAACTGCCCTTCTGTACCCAACTCACGTAGCTTGTACCAATCTCCTTGATATTCCGCTTTGGGTTGGTAGTAAATGGCACCAATACCGCTGTATAGATAAAAACGATTAAACCCTTTGTTTCTGCTCCAGGGGCGATATTCCAAAAGCAGATCGGCTTCTACCAAATCAGTACGAACACTCAAGTTTCGATCTTCATGAAACTCTTGATTCGAATAGGCATCATTCCCAGCTAGTCGAGTAACCAAAAAATTTGTAGCTAGCGATACACCTCCCATGTGCAAAGCTATACCAGCACCGATAGCAGGTTGAGTGGCTTTGATGTCCCAGTCAAAAATACCGCGACTACCCACAAAGTTGCTGCCCCCCAAATCGCCCATCATATTACTAGCTCCCAGGTATATATTTCCCGACCAATTGTGACTTTTGTAAGTCTGAGCTTTAGATATAATCGATTGGAAGGAAAAAGCAAATAAAAGGAAGAGGTAGATTAATCGTTTCACGATGCAAAGATAATTCTTCAAATGTATTAGCAGAATGGATAGGCACTCCTTCAACGTCTCCCGTTCTACACCATCAATGTTTCTTGCTGAAAGCAAGGACGTTGATGAATCGGGACCGTTTTTTCGAGTATTCTAATTTAAATGGACATCAACGTCCTCTCGTTCCTCGAGAGACATTGATGGTGTATAATCGGGTATTCTACAAATCCTTCGTAAGACCTTGTACGATTTTATAACCGTTAAAAAATTCTTTCGCAATAATACGAATAAACGAATAGGTTGGAACAGCTATAATCATACCCACGATACCGCCCAATGAACCCGCAGCCAAAATGACCATAAAAATTTCCAAAGGATGAGCCTTTACGCTTTTCGAGAAGATCAAAGGTTGTAGCACAAAATTATCCAGCAATTGAGCCACTACAAAAGGAATAATAGCAGACATCAAAAAACCAAACAGAGCAGCATCAGGACTAACCTCCAATTGTGAAGTTGCAGCCAACAAAAGTCCTATTCCTGCACCCATGAGTGGGCCGACGTAGGGGATGATATTAAACACACCGGCAATCACGCCAATGAGCAGAGCATTTTGCACATCCAAGATGGATAGTCCAATCGAGATCACGAGAATAATCACCGTGATTTGAGCCAATACACCAATAAAATAGCGAGACAATAAATCTTTAGTTTCCAGTACAATCGTATTCACCTTACTTAAATATTTTTCAGGGGACAGACTTGCGATAATCTGATCCATGATTTGACCGTCTTTAAGCAAAAAGAAACTGATAAACAAAATTGAAAATAGACCAATCAGTGTACTCGATATACCGCCTAGGATACTACCGATGTATGATCCCACATCACTAACATTAATCAACTGATTCACTTCCTCTTGAATCATAGAGGAAACATCCGTATCCGCCACCAACCAATTTGGCAGGTTAGCCAATTCAGCTTGAATACGAAGGAGAATACCGTTGGTATCGATTTGGGATAAGATATCAGCCTGATGCACTACGATAGGAGCCATAAAACGAATAATGCCCGTTACCACTCCAATAATAAGAGCAAGAACCAGTCCTGCACGCAAAGCGTTGGGCAATTGCCATTGTTTGATACGAACTGCACCCAGCACACGCATCAGTGGACGAGCGATAAAAGCTACGATGGTAGCAGCAAAAAAGGAGTAGATCATTAGGCGAACATTCCAGAGGATGTATCCCAAGAGGATCAGCCCCAAAAAGCCCAAGATTAAACGAATATTTTTAGTAGATAACATAGCGGGTTAAAGATCGGTTAGCATATTGTAAGATACAAACTTATAAAAAGTTAGGATTGTTCGGCACAGATTTCGGTTAGCACTCCTTGAGTAGACTTAGGGTGCAAAAAAGCAATCACCTTATTATCGGCTCCTTGTTTAGGGGTGTCGTGAATAGCATCAAAACCGGCCTCTTTCAAACGCTGGAGTTCGGCATTTACATCTTCTACTGCAAAAGCAATGTGGTGTATGCCTTCGCCTTTCGATTCAATAAACTTATGGATCGGACTGGATTCGTTTGTAGCTTGAAGAAGTTCAATTTTCACATCACCTACCTCAAAAAAAGAAGTCATCACTCCCTCGCTAGGGACTTCCTCTGTTTTATAATGAACGGTATTCAGCAGTTTAGCAAACCGAAGGTTGCTTTCTTCCAGATTTTTGACGGCGATACCGATATGATCAATTTTTTGCATACACAAAAGTATGATTTTATTCGCCGTGGCGAATCCTCTCATTCCTTGAGAGACATTGATGGAGTAGAATATAAAAAAGCGAAGAACAGGCGGGCAGGCAAACATATACTGGCGGAGGCGGGTATGGCCGATGTTGAGGGCTATGGAGGCGAAGGTCAGTGCGACACTCAACATGCAGGGCTTTATATGTTTGAGTTTTTGCAATACTTTTTTAAAAAAGTATGAAAGAAAAAAAGTACAAAAGAAAACTAGCTACAAGCTATCACCAACAGAGAAAATTAATATAAAATTGTTATTCTACCCTATCAGCGTTTCCCACAACAGGCAGGGACGTTGATGAATCGAGTATTCTAAAAATCCTTAGTCAGACCTTGTACGATTTTATAACCATTTTTTAGTCAGTTTATTCGTCGTGGCGAATCCTCTCGTTCCTCAAGAGACGTTGATGGAGCATAAAAAAATATAGAATGAAAAAACACCAAACATATTTAAAAACTAGACGTTATATTTGCAGTTAGAATAAGTCTAAATAAGAATAAGAAATATGAACCTACCCATATACCTCGATAACAATTCGACCACGCCCATGGATCCACGGGTATTGGAGTCGATGTTGCCATTTTTTAATGAAAAATTTGGCAATGCAGCGAGCAGAAATCATAGCTTTGGGTGGAATGCCGAAAAAGCGGTTGATAATGCACGTGAGCAAGTAGCCCATCTGATTGGAAGTACTTCCAAAGAAATTATCTTCACTTCGGGAGCTACCGAAGCCAATAACCTCGCCATCAAAGGAGCATACGAAATGTATGGTTCGCAGGGGAATCATATCATCACCGTTACCACCGAACACAAGGCCGTTTTGGATGCGTGCAAAAAAGCAGAGAAGATGGGTGCAGAAGTAACCTACCTTTCTCCCAACGAAGATGGACTAATCAATATTAACGAATTAGAAGCAGCCATTACCGATAAAACAATCCTCATTACCATCATGTATGGAAATAATGAAATTGGGGTGGTTCAAGATATCAAAGCTATTTCGGCGATTGCCAAAAAGAACGGTATACTTTTTCATACCGATGCTACACAGGCCGTTGGGAAAATCCCAGTGGATGTTCTAGCCGATGGTATCGATTTGATGAGTTTTACAGCTCATAAAATGTATGGACCCAAAGGAGTAGGAGCATTGTATGTTCGAAGAAAAAATCCTCGCGTGAAAGTAACCAGCCAAATGGATGGTGGTGGACACGAACGCGGAATGCGAAGTGGAACCCTCAACGTACCAGGCATCGTAGGATTCGGAAAAGCATGTGAACTATGTGAGCAAGAGATGGAGCAAGAAGCAGTAAGGCTAAGTGCTTTGCGAGACAAACTTGAAAAAGAATTACTTATCATCGAGGAAGCATATGTGAATGGAAATCCGGCACATCGTCTACCGCATGTAGCCAATATTTCATTTAAATTTGTGGAAGGTGAAGGTCTTATGATGGGAACGAAAGACATTGCAGTATCTAGCGGAAGTGCATGTACAAGTGCTTCATTAGAGCCGAGTTATGTGCTCAAATCGTTAGGATTAGACGATGAGTTAGCTCATTCTTCCCTGCGATTTGGATTGGGAAGATTTACGACTGAAGCGGAAGTAGACTTTGCCATCGACCACGTAAAAACAGCAGTAAATAAACTTAGAGAAATGAGCCCACTCTGGGAAATGTTTCAAGATGGTATCGATTTGAAAACCATCGAATGGGCAGAACATTAAATTAAAAAAAGATAAAAATTAAACGATATGGCATATTCAGAAAAAGTAATTGATCATTACCAAAACCCAAGAAATATTGGTACTCTAGATAAAGGAGCTAAAAATGTAGGTACTGGTCTTGTAGGAGCACCTGAGTGTGGAGACGTTATGCGTCTTCAAATCGATGTAGATGATGCTACGGGAATTATCAAAGATGCTAAATTCAAAACCTTTGGATGTGGATCGGCAATTGCCTCTTCATCATTAGCTACGGAGTGGCTCAAAGGAAAAACTGTAGATTCTGCCATGGAAATCGACAATATGGAAATTGTAGAAGAGTTGGCGTTACCACCAGTTAAGATTCACTGTTCGGTATTGGCCGAAGATGCCATTAAAATGGCCATCAATGACTACCGTCAGAAGCAAGGTTTAGAACCTATTGAGGACAACAAAAAACATTACTAAATTAAAAACGGCATGATTACAGTTTCAGAGAGAGCAGCAGTACAAGTCAATAGTCTCATGGAGACTGAGGGGCTGAATAACGAGTATTTTATTCGCGTTTCGGTAGTTGGAGGCGGATGTTCTGGGTTGAGTTACAAAATGGACTTTGATAATGAGAGCAAAGAAGGCGATCAGGAGTTCGAAAGCAATGGATATAAAATCGTTTGCGATATGAAGAGTTTCTTGTATCTCTGTGGTACAGAACTCGACTTTACGGATGGCCTCAATGGAAAAGGCTTTCAATTCAATAACCCAAATGCCAACAGAACCTGCGGTTGCGGGGAAAGTTTTTCGGTTTAGCTCTTTTTATCCAGATTTTAAATTATAATACAATACCTCGATCAGTCAGTTCTTGAGGTGTAAGTGACACATGGTGTATGTACATTTTGATTCGTTGGTCAGGGAGACCTGAAGCGTTTTTAGGTTGGTTTTCGATGATTTTTGCAACGTCCATACCAGCAAGTACCTTACCAAAAACAGTGTATTCTCCATCTAAAAACGAAGCACCATCTGGGTCTGTAACGATATAAAACTGCGAACCGCTAGATCGTCTCTCAGGGTTCGTTGTATTGCCAAGTCTAGCCGCAGCCAAACTCCCAAATTGATGCTTGAAAAGTGTCGTGTCAATTTCTGCTGGTATAGTATATCCAGGGCCTCCAGATCCGTCGTTGTTTCGGTTATCGTCTTTGCTTGTTGGGCTTCCGCCTTGGATAACAAAATCATCTACACATCGGTGAAATTCAGTAGAGTCATAATAATGAGCTCGAACAAGACTGTCAAAGTTGCTGTAATGAAATGGGGTTTCGTCAAAAAGTTGGAGGTAGATGTTGCCGAATTCTGTTTGTAGCTCAATAACCTCAGTCGTTTCAAGGCCACATACGTCACATTCATCGTCCTTGCAGCTAGAAAACGGTATAACAAATAAGACGATTGATATCCAAAAGAGTTGTTTTTTAATGTTCATAGGTTTGATAAGTTTTTTACGAAGTTAAGTCTTATTGCCCCGTATGGCAAAAACCCCAAAGAAGTATTGATATATCGTTTATCTTTGTGTACGTTAATTCATGACATCCATTACGCTAGTAATTTTGATGCTGTTATTATCAGCATTTTTTTCAGGTCTTGAGATTGCCTTTATTTCTGTGAATAAGCTTCGCATCGAACTCAAAAGCAATCAAGGAAAACACTGGGCAAAGTTGTGTTCAAACTACATCAAATCACCTTCCAAGTTTATCAGTACCATCCTTGTTGGAAATAATATCGCTTTGGTAGTGTATGGGGTGACTATGGAAGAAATATTCAGACCCCAATTTGCGTATTTAGGATCATTCTCAGCCCTAATCTTAGCAACATTCATCTCTACAGGCATTGTATTGCTTACAGCAGAATTTTTACCCAAGGCCTTGTTCAGACTCAACCCCAGCGGGATATTGAGTGTGCTGGTGTATCCATTTCAGGTATTTTATGTCATTTTGTGGCCCATTGTTCAGTTTGTTATTTGGTTGAGTAACGTGGTATTGTCCAAAATTTTTAAGATGGATTTTTCAGAAAAATCACCTGCTTTTAGCAAGATTGATTTGGATCATTTCATCTCACAATCTTCACATATTCCTATAGATGGTGAAGAATCGGAAGTTGACACCGAGATTCTAAAAAATGCATTGGATTTTGGGAATGTTGAAGTTCGAGATTGTCTCGTGCCTCGAACAGATATTAACGCAATAGACATTGAAAGTTCGATCGAAGAACTCGAAAAGTTATTCATTGAGTCAAGACATTCTAAAATTTTGGTATTCAAAGAAAATGTCGACCACATCATAGGATATGTTCACCACTTAGACTTACATAAAAAGCCACATACTATTCAGTCGGTACTGCTGCCTATACTTATTACCAACGAATCCAAAAGTGCCAATGATATGCTCAATGAGTTTTCCAAATCTCAACGAAGTATTGCTCTAGTTGTGGATGAATATGGCGGAACAGCTGGCATCATAACGGTGGAGGACATCATGGAAGAAATCTTTGGTGAAATTGAAGACGAACACGACGAAGTAGAAGAAAACGAATTGGTGACCAACGGAGGTCAGTTGATTCTAAATGCTAAACTCGAAATAGATTACCTCAACGAAAAATATAATCTTCATATACCTGAGGGTGAATACGAAACGCTCAGTGGTTTCATACTAGCCAATTTAGAGGAGATACCTCCAACAGGTGAAATCTTCATCATCGATCAGTTTGAAATAAAAATCTTAAAAGCTGCTGAACAGAAAATTGAAAAAGTTCAATTGGTTATTTTAGATTAACTCAATAGCCGTATTTTTCTTTCCAAAGTGCTTTCAACCGTTCCCTAGCCTTGTTTTCAGCTGGATTATCTCCTGGATTGTATAAGGCAGTATTTGCTATTTCATCTGGAAGAAACTCATGAATAGCAAAGTTGTTAGGAAAGTCATGAGCATAAGGATACCCTTTGCCATAGTCTAAGTCCTTCATGAGTTTTGTAGGAGCATTACGTAAGCTCAAAGGAATAGATAAATCGCCTGTATCGTTCACCAAAGCCAGAGCATTATTAATGGCCATGTATGCGGCATTGCTTTTTGGGCTTGTAGCCAAGTAGATGGCCGTTTGTGATAAAATAATTCGGCATTCAGGATAGCCCACATGGTTGACTGCACCAAAACATTGATTGGCCAATAAAAGAGCATTGGGATTGGCATTTCCGATGTCTTCACTTGCAGCAATAATGAGTCTTCGTGCAATAAATTTGGGGTCTTCTCCTCCAGCAATCATTCGAGCCAAATAGTAAACTGCTGCATTAGGGTCGCTTCCACGAATGGATTTGATAAAAGCAGATATGATATCGTAGTGTTGTTCGCCCCCTTTGTCAAAATGAGCTAGTCGAGCTTGAATTGCTTTATCAACTAGGGCATTATCAATCTTGATTTTTTTCTTACCCGAAAAATTGACAATGATCTCGATTGCATTGAGCAGTTTTCGTCCGTCACCTCCACTAATTTTAGTGAGAGATTCCCATTCGGTTACTTCAATATCTTTTTTTGCTAAAGTCGTATCTTTTTGGCAAGCTTGTTGGACCAATTTTTTCAAATCATCAAGTTCCAAAGCTTGCAATACAAATACCTCACATCGGGAAAGAAGTGCTGCATTTACCTCAAAACTGGGATTTTCGGTAGTAGCTCCAATTAAGGTGATGATGCCTTGCTCGACAGCACCTAAGAGAGCATCTTGTTGGCTTTTGTTAAATCGATGTATTTCGTCAATGAATAAAATAGCACTGCCTCCACTTCCCAAAAACTTTGTTTTTTTAGCTTTTTCAATGGCTTCACGTACGTCTTTCACCCCAGCATTAATTGCACTCAGTTGGAAAAATGGTGTTTTGAGGGTGTTCGATATAATCTGAGCGATGGTAGTTTTACCGACCCCAGGAGGACCCCAAAATATACACGAATACATGCTACCACCTTCTATGGTTTTTCGAAGTGGCTTGTCTTTACCAATGATGTGGTGCTGACCCACTAGTTCGCTCAAACTTTGAGGCCTTACGCGTTCGGCAAGCGGTTGTTGTGATATGGAAACAGAAGAATCGATTATACAACAAAGATGCTATTTTTTGAGATACAAACGAACCAAAAAAAACTAAGCGATGTATGGTTTACTTTTGCCGTCATGAAAATTATTTTCGCCTCTCAAAACCCAAATAAGCTTAGGGAGATTCAACCGCAGCTGTCTAATTATGAGGTATTGGGCTTAGATCCAACGTTGTTCCCTGAAGAACTAAATGAAACAGGAGTTAACTTAGATGCAAATGCTCGCCAAAAAGCCGAACAAGTTTGGGAAAAGACACACGAAAGTTGTTTTGCCGATGACACAGGATTAGAGGTAGAGGCTCTAAATGGTGCCCCAGGGGTATATTCTGCTCGTTACGCGGGAGTTAAAAAAAATGCGGAGGACAATATGAATCTTCTACTATTGAACCTTTCAGATAAGAATAATCGAAAGGCCCGATTTAGGACGTGTATATCATTGTGTTTGAATGGTGTTTTTTATGAGTTTGAGGGGGTTTGTGAGGGAGAAATTACCCTTCAAAAATCAGGAGAAAAGGGGTTTGGATATGATCCTATTTTCCTTCCCAATGGGAGCAATAAAACCTTTGCAGAAATGTCTTTAGCAGAAAAAGCAATCATAAGTCATCGGGGTTTGGCTGTTGCTCAATTGGTTAATTTTTTAAAGAGTTATTAAATTATTTTATAGCTGATTCATAAAGAGTTATCCAATCGTTTGGGGTCATTTTTCGCATTAGTTTTCCTACAAGATCATACGGAATATCGTCCATCCTTTTGAATCGGATGCAGCTTTTACCCATGTCTAATTTGTATTTGCATTGTTGGGCATATTCCGCTTTAAACCATTGAAGTAACTCTTGGTCAGCATAAATACCCATGTGGTAGAGAGCGATGAAATTTTTTTGAGAAGCAATGTTAGCAAAGGGAAGTGGGAGCTTTGGATCGCAATGGTATCCCGCTGGGTAGATAGACTTAGGAACCACATACCCAAGCATACCATAATTCATACATTCTTCAAATCCTTTGGGAATATTATCAAGCAAGGTCTTTCGAAGTTTATTAAACGCTTTTTTTCGTTGTTCAGGTAGTTGGTCAATGTAATCTTTTGTAGAATCTGCTAAATGTTTCATAAATAATTACTGTCAAAAGTAAATAGATTCAACAAAAAGCGTGAGTTTTGCAGTTCAGAATTATGTCAAACAAAATCCAAAAAATAGCCATGTATGGGGTATTTATTTTGTTGGGTATTTGGGGTATTTCCCGCTTGATAGTGGAATATGTTTCCAATCAAAACCAATGGACTAAAGAGGATAAAGTACAACTCAAAAAAACGTGTATTGAAGATTTACAAGGTCGAGCTGTTCGTTATGCTGAAGAAACGGATGAATATTGTTCGTGTTTTTCAGAAACCATTACTACTAAATTCTCAAAAACGGAATACTTATACATAAAAGCACAAAGCGAGAAAGAGCAGAATGAAGCGTTCTTGCCAATGTTAGTAGATTGCTATAATGACTATCAAAAAGCCATGTTCGAAGGGAGCAGATAAAGGAGGTCTATAATCCGAGTTCTTTTTGCTGATTAGCATTTAACGGAGCTGGTGCATCGATCATAACATCTCTACCCATATTATTTTTTGGGAAGGCAATAACGTCACGAATAGAATCGGTGCCTGCTAGAATAGCAGCCAATCGATCTAAACCAAAGGCGATACCTCCGTGGGGAGGTGCTCCATATTCAAAGGCATTCATCAAAAACCCAAATTGTTCCTGTGCCTCTTGTTCAGAAAATCCTAGCAAATCAAACATCTGCTTTTGGAGTTCCTTGTCGTGGATACGAATACTTCCTCCACCGACTTCCATACCATTGATGGCCATATCATAGGCGTTAGCTTTCACTCGACCAGGACTATCTTTCATATATTCCCGATCTTCGGGTATAGG
>JAQWZS010000102.1 GCA_029253325.1 Bacteroidia bacterium | reverse complement strand
GGCACACGCAAAAATTCTACTCCTCTTGCCACCAATTCTCGTACTGTTTTGATAATATCATTCGTAGCAACAGCGATATGTTGTACTCCAGGGCCTTCATAAAAATCCAAATATTCTTCAATTTGAGACTTCTTTTTACCGTCAGCAGGCTCATTGATTGGAAACTTAATTCTTCCATTTCCATTACTCATTACCTTGCTCATTAGTGCTGTGTAATCGGTAGAAATATCCTTATCATCGAAAGAAACAATCTGAGCAAAACCAAGAACCTCTTTATAAAAATTGACCCAACTATTCATCTCACCCAACCCCACATTTCCGACCATATGATCTATGTACATTAAGCCAGTGCTTGTTGGGTTGTATGCAGACTCCCATGAAGTATAGCCAGGCAGAAAAACTCCGTTGTATTCGTTGCGTTCAACAAAGATATGAACGGTCTCTCCGTAAGAATAAATTCCAGATCGTACTACTTTTCCGTTAGTATCTTCTTCGGTAACAGGAATCATATAATGTTTTGCTCCACGCTTGATAGCTTCATTATAAGCAACCGTAGCATCCGGAACCCATAGAGCAACAACCTTTACCCCATCCCCATGCGATTCGATATGTCTTCCTATGTCTGTCCCGCTCTTTAAAGGTGAAGTAAGCACCAATCTGATTTTATCCTGCTGGAGAACATAACTCTCTCTGTCTTGTAGACCCGTTTCCAATCCCGCATAAGCTATGCCTTGAAAACCAAACGCTGTTTTATAAAAATGAGCAGCTTGTTTGCTATTACTAACATATAATTCTACGTAGTCGGTGCCAAGCAATGGCATAAAATCTTGTGCCTCATCGTACAATTTAGGTAAGGTCTGTGTGCTAGGGTTCATGTAAATTATTTTAGTGCAAATTTATGCTTGAGCCTCATAATAAAAAAAACAGCTCCAAAAGACTCATTCTTTATTTCTACTATCTAACCAAATCGTGACTGGTCCATCATTAATTAAACCTACTTGCATCATAGCTCCGAACTGACCTGTATGAGTGGGTATTTGTTTTTGGCATTCTGATACAAAGGTTTGATAAAGAGGTAAAGCAACACCTGGATGTGCAGCAGCCATAAAAGAGGGTCTATTCCCTTTTTTGGTAGAAGCATGAAGTGTGAACTGACTTACTATCAATAGTTGTCCTTTAATATCCTCAATACTTTGGTTCATTTTTCCATTATCATCCTCAAATAGTCGCATTTTGATGATTTTGTTAGCTAACCAAACTAAGTCTGATTCCTCATCTGAATTTTCAATCCCTAAAAATACGAGTAGTCCAGTATTAATAAAGGAAATTTTCTCGCCATCCACTTTCACATGGGCTTCGGACACCCTTTGTACCAATGCTCTCATACCGCAATTTAACACATCTTGTAAAACCAACATAGGGTAAAAAAAAGATGAAACGAACTGCGAAATCAAGCAATAAATATATTTTGTTTTTAATTAACCCAAATTATATTTGCAGCCCCTTTGGGAGCTTAGCTCAGTTGGTTTAGAGCATCTGCCTTACAAGCAGAGGGTCGCTGGTTCGAATCCAGCAGTTCCCACACTGATTATCAGACAAATAGAGTCTCGCTTAACGGCGGGACTTTTTTGTTTGCAAACGATTTGCATATAAATTTCGTACAAGCTAATTTAAAGCTAATCTATCTGGGTCATTCATACCTGTTTTTTAAATTAAAATAAATTCAATAGAGCAAACAATTCGTCAAATAAATTTTATTGTTTTAACTTGCTATATAAAGCCACTCATTTTAAATAAAAATTTATTCACCAAGCTAAAATATAGATGAACATATTAGTTACGGGAGCAACTGGTTTTTTAGGATCACGAATTGTGGAACACCTTTTGGGGGAAGATAAAATCAACCATATCATTGCGACTGGAAGAAAAATTTCAGTTGATACCCAAATATCTCATCAGAAATTACATTACATATTAGGAGATTTACGTGATAAGTATTTCATCAACTCGTTATTTGAAAAGTCAATAGATATTATCATTAATTGTGCTAGTCTATCCTCACCGTGGGGTACTCAGAAAGCATTTTATGACGCTAATGTTACAACACAAAAACACCTCATTGAAGCAAGTGAGAATAACTCTGTCAAGCGATTTATTTATATCTCTAGCCCTAGTATTTATTTTAATTTTAAAAATGCAATTGGAATAAATGAAAACTCTCCTTTACCAAAACATATGGTGAATCAGTATGCTAAAACAAAATGGATAGCAGAAAACCTTTTAAGAGAATCTAAATTACCCCACATCATCCTCCGCCCAAGAGCCCTAATTGGTAGAGGAGACACGGTAATTATGCCTCGACTAATTAGATCAAGCAAAGAAGGAAAATTAAAAATTATGGGTTCGGGAGAAAACATAGTAGATTTAACCCCTGTATCCAACATGGCAGAAGCTGTTCGACTTTCAATCTTCACTAAAAACTTTAATGAAACATTTAACATCTCCAATGGTGAACCCATTAATCTTTGGGAATCTATAAACTACATTCTAACGGCCATTGGCTTACCACCTATAAATAGTAAAATTCCATATTCTATCTTATATACAGCTGCAATTCTTATGGAATATAAATCTAAACTATTTAGCAATAAGGAACCCGTACTTACACGATACTCCGTAGGAATATTAGCAAAGTCTTTTACATTCGATATTCAAAAAGCTCGAAATAAATTAAATTTTCAACCCAAACAAACGACTTCTCAAGCAATAGAAGAATTCATTCAATGGTATAAAGAAAAGAATAATGACAACGATTAAATTCAACCTAGCTTCTGCCGGATACTGCGAAGCAAACCAATCTCATGCTTTAAGAAATGAATCTAGTCGTACAATAAAATTCTATGCTACATACGCCCATTTAGAACACCCTATTCATGGACATATATTGTTTGACACAGGCTATACTAGAAGATTTTATGAGCATACCCGTAAATTACCCTTCAGCATTTATGCTAAAATCACTAAAGTATATATTAAAGAGAAAGAAGAAGCCGTATATACTTTGAAAAAAAAAGGAATAGATCCAATCGATATTAAGTTCATAATTATATCTCATTTTCATGCTGACCATATTGGAGGACTGCGAGATTTTCCAAATGCAAAATTTATATGCTCTAAGATTGCCTACAGAGATATAAAACACCGAAGAGGGTATCAGGCTCTTATAAGAGGATTTATTCCAAATTTAATGCCAGACAATTTTGAATCAAGAACAAAATTTTTATCCTTTGACTCTATTCATCAAAAACTAGAAAATTTGGGACCATTTATTGACTTATTTGGAGATAAATCAATTCTAATTATCCAATTTGATGGTCATGCTAAAGGTCAAATAGGAGCTTTAGTGAATGCCCCTAATAAAACTTTGCTAATTTCCGATGCGGCATGGCAAAAAGAAAATTATGTGAATCTTCACTTACCAAACCCAATCGTTCGGCTATTTTTTGACTCTTGGAAAGACTACAAGAAAAACCTAAATAAAATCCATAAATACCACAAGGAAAATCCCAAAACAATAATCATACCCTGTCATTGTGAACAAACATATAGGGAAATAACTTAAATGAAAGTTTCAAAGATTTCAATATTCATTCACTTCATTAGGCATCGATTTTCGAGATATTTTCGCTCTAACAAAATCTCCATTTCAAGAGAAAAGATATGGAATAAAATGCTATTAAAATCACCCTTTTATAGAGATAAAATAATTAAAAAGGAGCATTTCCCATTAATGGATAAAAAACTTTTCATGGAAAACTTTGACACTATAAATACTGTCGGAGTGAAAAAAGAAAAAGCCCTTGATATTGCGTTTAAAAGTGAAGAATTAAGGGATTTTAGTCCAACCATTCATGGAATTAGTGTTGGTCTTTCCTCTGGAACAAGTGGGAATAGGGGTATCTTTTTAACCAGTAAGTCAGAAAAGGCAATTTGGGTTGGAGCGATATTAGACCGAGTAATTGGTTTCTCGATCAAAAGACGTAAAATCGCTCTTTTTTTAAGAGCAAATAACAATCTATACGAAGCAGTTCAGTCAAAATTATTATCTTTCACATTCTTTGATCTTAAGACTTCAGTTGATAAAAATATAGATTCACTTATAAATTTAAAAGCTACTATTCTGGTTGGACAACCCTCAGTTCTTATGGAAATTGCTAAAGCATACAAAAAACTTAAAGCAAAGGTTACTTTCAAAAAAGTTATTTCTGTAGCTGAAGTTTTAGAAGATGACCAGAAAGAATTTTTAGAATCTGTATTTAAATGTCAGATTGATCAAATGTATCAATGTACCGAGGGTTTTTTGGGATATACCTGTCGAAAAGGAAAATTACATCTCAATGAAGACTGGCTTAAAATTGAAAAAAAATATATTGACTCAAAAAAAACGAGGTTTCATCCCGTAATAACTGACTATCTGAGATCATCCCAACCAATAGTAAGGTATGAGCTTAACGACATTTTACATGAGGGATTACCCTGTGAATGTGGCTCAAAATCGACAGTTATTAAAAAAATAGAAGGTAGATCAGATGACGTTTTCCGGTTTCAACAAAATGGAGAAGAAATTCTAATTTATCCAGACTTTTTCAGACGAGCTATTATTTCTTCCTCAGATCAAATTGTCAACTATTGTGTCACTCTTACTCATGAAAAAAGAATTAGTCTATATTTGGATACATTATCAACTAAATCATCAAGAATATTTGAGAGCGTAACTAGTGAAATAACAAAAATGCTATTAAGTTTTGGAGTCACTGATATTGATATTATCCCCAATGACTTGGAACAAAACCAAATGTCTAAATTTAAAAGAGTTAGAAATGAATATTCAAAGACCATTTAGTATTGTAGGAGTTGGAAAATACTTGCCAAAAACTATTGTTTCAAGCGAAGAAATTGAAAAAGAAGTAGGTCTGCCAGAAGGGTATATTTATAAAAATGTAGGCGTTAAATCTAGACATATTGCCACGGAAGAAACACTAACTTATATGGCAAAGGAAGCCTTAACTTCTGCTTTAGAAGATGCTCAAATAAGCATTATAGAAATTGACTGTTTGATTGGTGCATCGGCCTCGTTTGACTACATCATTCCTAGCAGATCTTCATTAATCAAAAATGCTTTTGGAGATGAAGTAAATGAGGTTGATTTCCCCTGCATCGACATAAGTACCGTTTGTACAAGTTTCATTACTGCAATAGATTACGCTTCACTTCTTTTATCTAACAACAAATACAAAAATATAGCTATTGTAAGTTCAGAAATTAGTTCTAAAAACCTCAACCCAAATGACAAAGAAACATATGGACTATTTGGTGACGGAGCTGCTGCAATTATAATTTCTAAAACAACTCATAATGTTGGACTGATTGAATATCAATCCAAAACCTTCTCGAGTGGTGCAAAGCATACAATTATTGAAGGAGGAGGACACATTAACCATCCATCTGATGTAGCCTATAGTACTGAGTTATATGCTTTCAAAATGTACGGAAAAAAATTACTTAAAGAAGCAAAATATACCTTACCTAAATTTCTCTTAAGATTTTTTGAACCTTTAAATATTGATTTAAAAAACATTAATCTAATCGTCCCACATCAAGCTAGTAAACTTGGTTTAAGGATGCTAACCGTAATTAACAAGGGGAATTCTCAAAATATTGTAGATCAGCTAGAAAATCACGGGAATTGTATCGCTGCATCAATCCCTATTGCATTGGTATCAAGTATAGAAGATAAAAAACTCAAAGAGGGCGATACATGTTTTTTAATTGGAACAGCTGCAGGCATTACCATAAGTGGTCTGCTCTTTAAATATTCAAAAAAATGAGTTTAGTTTTCGCACATGGTTTACTACTATTAATGGTTCTAATTGAACTATTGATTGTCCACTTTCAGAATAAAGAAAAAATATTATGGAAAGAGGTAATATTCAACTTAAACTCAGGACATATTTTTCTATGGATATTAAGAGGTGTAGAAATTTCAGCCTTTTATTTTGTTTCTGAAAATTGGGGATTACCTATTTTAAGTGAGTGGTCTTATGCTATGATATGGGTTTTTACCTTTTTCACCTGGGATTTCTGTTTCTATTGGTTACACCGACTTCACCATAAATTTAAGCTTCTTTGGGCCGTTCACGTAATACACCATGAAGGTGAGCATTTCAATCTTTCGTTAGGCATCAGAAACTCATGGTATTCCTCTCTTACATCCTTCCCATTCTTTATAGGTCTTGCGATGATGGGTGTCCCTGTTGAAATATTTATAGCCACGTCTAGTATTCATTACATTGTACAGTTCTATAATCATAATAGCATTGTCAACAAAAGTGGGTGGTTAGAAAAAATTATGATAACTCCCTCACATCATCGTGTACATCACGGCAAAAACACAGAGTATCTCGATCGAAATTTTGGGGGGACCTTAGTTATTTGGGATAAACTATTTAATACGTATCAAGTAGAATTAGAAGAGGTGCCCGTAGAGTATGGTGTAAAAGATTATGTTACCAATTACGATGTTATTTGGGCAAACAACTTGCCATTTTTAAAATTATTAGGTTTTACAAAAATTTTAAAGCCAAAAAAACTAAGTTATATTTCAATTCCTAAATACTTAATAGTAACTGGAGGCATCTTGCTTTTTGGTCTTTATATATACTTCATCTCTATAGAATCTAACTGGACCATTAATGAAAAATTAGGATTATTCACTCTTACATTTTTAGGAACTATTGCTAATGGTGGGGTCTCTGAAAAGAGAAAATGGGGCGTTTATCTATGGCTTTTTAACTTTCTGTTTTTTTCACCTGTTTTCATATATTCATTTAAAATGTATGAACCTATACTTATGTCAATTCTTGTACTATTAGCTATAAATAGTGTTATTTCTTTTGTGAAAATGGGTAGACAAATGAAATCAAATAATCTCTAGGACACATCAAAAAAGGGTGTTAATTCGTTGAATAACTTATGAAGGTATATTCATTTAATTTGCCTTATATAGAAAAGGTATGAAAAAAGCCCTCAAAATATTGGTCGCTGTTTTATTGATTTTTGTTGGAATTTCTACTGCACTTTTTTTTTACTTTCAAAAAAATATACAACCAATATTAGTTGCTGAAATTAACAAATCACTTGCAGTTCGTGTTAGCGTGGACGACATCACAGTTTCCCGAATACAAGATTTTCCTAAAATCGGTGTCCGACTATCTAATATTTCGGTAGAGGAAAGTATTCCTTTCTATAAAGATAAACTCATCCAAGCCAATGAATTAAATTTATATGTAAACTTAGTAAAACTTTATCAAGGTAAATATGTCATTGATGAAGTTTCAATAAGAGGAGGGACTATTAACATTGTAGACCTCGACAACTCAAATAACTATGATATAATTAAGTCATCAGATGATAAAAAATCAACTAATATAAGTTTTGAAATTGATCAACTTAAATTGCTGAATTGTTATATAAAATACAACCACACACCCTCCCAAACGAAAATAAACGGATTTACTTCATCATCTAATATTGGCATCAAATACAACAATTCATCTACATTTTTAAAGATTAAATCTAATCTTAAAAATTTAAATTTATTGGTCAATAAAGACGGTTACGTAAATGACAAAAACGTATCACTCAATACTAAAATTATTGTAAATACAACCCTCAAGACAATATCCATTGAACCAAGTTCCTTAAATATTGAAAATATTAATCTTTCAACTCACGGTAAAATAAATTACGATGAATCCTCACTTGTTGATATTAAATTCGAAAATGAAAGAACTGATACCAAAGAATTAATTCGTGTTTTACCAACCAACTTAAAAAAGAGTTTTGATAATTTTAATCTTGAAGGAGACCTTGCTATCGATGGTTTTATAAATGGGCATTTAAACAAAAATGGAAAGTTATCTATTGGAATTGACTACATGCTAACCAATGGCAACTTAATGCTGAAAGAAAATAAAATTGGCATTAATCAACTTAATGCAAAAGGTACGCTTTCAATGCCAGACATTGAAAATATTAGGAATTCAAAATTTAATTGCAATCTTACAAGTGCTAATAATGGTTCCAATCAACTTAAAGGAGATATTGAGGTCACTGATTTTGAAAAACTAAAAATAAAATGGCAGGGTGAAGCACAATTAGATCCTGTTTTTATTAATAAATTTATGGCTAATCCTAATTTTATTCCCTCTAATGGCATTATAAAATTTGATGGAAATCTCTCTTTTATTTACGATATAAGCCTATCAAAAATAGTACATAATACTCTTGACTATAATGGCTCTATTGCTATAAAAAATATTCAAGGAAAGGTTTTAAATCCCAGACTAACTATTCATCAACTTAATACAGAAATTCAGTCAAAAGATAACAGTATAATTGTTCAAAATGCTCAAATAAAATATAACCAAACTCAAGCAATCCTAAATGGATATATTAAAAATGTAGCATCCATATTGAATGATAATAGCCAAGCTAAATTTATTGGTAATTTAGAAATTGACAACCTAAATATCAACGAGTTAATATCTGAGGATACAAACTCTAAAACAAAGAATAACAACATTGAATTATCTCCTATTCAATTCGAAATAGCAACAAAGGTAAACAGTTTTAAGGTCAATGAATTCAAAGCCAAATCAATTAATGGAACATTGATTTCGGATAAAAAGTCAATTCGATTAGAAGAATTAAAAATGACTGCACTCGATGGGACAATTGATGGAGAAATATCAATAAAGAATTG
>JAQWZS010000098.1 GCA_029253325.1 Bacteroidia bacterium | reverse complement strand
GAGGTGGCAGAAATAGTTGATCAGTTATATCAATCGGTTATAACAGCTGGAACTTTTAAAGCATCTTCTATCAAGGTAGCTGAGGGTTCTAAGGTGATTGAAAATTGTCAAAGAGATTTAAATATTTCATTCGTTAATGAGCTTGCTTTGATTTTTGATCGTATAGGTATAGACACGCTTGAAGTATTAGAGGCAGCAGGTTCTAAATGGAATTTCTTACCCTTTAGGCCAGGATTAGTTGGGGGGCATTGCATTTCAGTAGACCCTTATTATCTTACTTACAAAGCACAACAATTGGGATATTATCCCGAAGTTATTTTGTCAGGACGAAGAATTAATGAAAATATGGGGGCTTTTGTTGCTAACAAAGTAGTGAAGATGCTTATTAACAAAAATCATGCTATTCGATCGGCTCGAGTTTTAATTCTAGGCATTACGTTTAAGGAGAATTGCCCTGATATACGTAATTCGGGTGTTGTTGATATTGTTAATGAGTTTAATGAGTATGGAACTGAGGTTTCAGTCTATGACCCATGGGTAAATCCTCAAGAAGTAATGGATGAGTATAATATTGAAATGATAGAAAAACCCGAAGGGTTATATTCTGCGGTTATTCTTGCGGTGTCACACCATCAGTTCTTGTCGATGAATATCAAAGATTTAGTAGGTGATTCTGGAGTAATATTTGATGTTAAATCTACTTTGCCAAAAGAAAATATTGATGGGAGATTATAGAAATCTAATAAAAAACGAGTAACTTTGTTGCTCGTTAATAGTGTTGAACTATGATTGAAGCATTGATATCATCGAAAACTAGAATTAAGTTGCTGCTCAAATTTTTTTTAAATAGCAGTAATAAATCCTATCTGAGAGGGTTAGAGTCTGAATTTGGTGAGTCTACCAATGGGATTCGATTAGAATTGAATAAACTTGAAGAAGCTGGTCTGCTTACGACTAGAGTAAATGGAAATAAAAAATATTTCCAAGCAGATCTAAATCATCCATTGTTTAACGATATTCATAATATTTTACTAAAATTTACTGGGCTTGATAAGGTAATTGAAAAAATTATTGAAAACTTGGGAGAGCTGCAGCATGTATTTCTTGTTGGTCAGCTTGCAAAGGGCTTATCGAGTGACGTAATAGATTTAGTTTTTGTTGGAGATATTGATAGAAATTACTTATTCAGTGTTGTCCAAAAAGTAGAATCTAATTTAGATAAAAAAATAAGGTTCGTGAGTTACCTTGACTCGGAATATACTGAGTCTAAACTCTCAAAAGATTATCCTGATTATCTACTTCTATGGAGTAAATAATCACGATTTATATATTTACTCTTTGATCAGTTTTGTGACTGAAGTGGCGAAGCTGTATCAAACTCAACTAACTTAATCCAATATGAAAAATATACTAATAACTGGTGGAGCTGGATTTATTGGGTCTCATGTAGTAAGATTATTTCTAGAAACATATAAGGATACTAGGATAATTAATCTAGATGCATTAACCTATGCAGGAAATCTCGAAAATTTGAGAGATATTGAAGATCATCCTAACTACACGTTTGTTCATCAGGATATTACGGATTTGAATAGTTTAAGGAAAATATTCAAAGAGTATGAAATTTCTCATGTTGTTCATTTGGCAGCTGAGAGTCATGTGGATCGGAGCATAGAAGAACCTTTAGCATTTGTTGAAACGAATGTGATTGGAACAGTAAATCTATTACAAGCTACTAAAGAATATTGGGGGGATAATTTTGAAGACAAGTTATTCTATCATGTGAGTACAGATGAAGTATATGGGTCGTTAAATGAGACAGGTTTTTTTTATGAAGATACTGCCTATGATCCGAGAAGTCCTTATTCAGCCTCAAAGGCAAGTAGTGATCACTTTGTCAGAGCCTATTATCATACTTATGGATTACCAATTGTAATTAGTAATTGTTCTAATAACTATGGACCTAATCATTTTCCAGAGAAATTAATCCCATTGATGATTAATAATATTCTACATAAAAAACCGCTTCCAGTTTATGGAGAGGGTTTAAATGTTCGTGATTGGCTATTTGTGAAAGATCATGCAAGAGCAATTTCAACTATTTTCTCAAAAGGTAAATTAGGAGAAACCTATAATATTGGTGGACATAATGAGTGGACTAATATTGATTTAGTTAAATTGCTGTGTAGGTTAGTTGATCAAAAGATGGGTAATCCAGGGGGTCAGTCTGAAGAATTAATCACCTTTGTAAAGGATAGAGCTGGTCATGACTTGCGTTATGCCATTGATGCAAGCAAACTTAAAGACGAATTAGGTTGGGTCCCTAGCTTACAATTTGAGGAGGGATTATCTCAAACTATAGATTGGTTTTTATCCAATAAAGAATGGTTAGAACATGTCACTTCTGGGGAATATCAGAAGTATTACGCCAAAATGTATAATAAATCTTGACTAAATTAAATTATACGGAATTAGCCGATCTTTTATTTAAAACAGTTGAAAAGGCTGGGAAAACTATTTTGGAATATTATGATGGGAGTGAGATGAATGTTCAGTTAAAAAGGGATGATTCACCTGTTACGGATGCAGATTTAGCATCAAATGAAATTATAACCAAAGCACTTTCTAAAACAGATATTCCAATATTGAGTGAGGAAAGTAAGATCCAAGATTTCCATGTTCGAAAAAATTGGAAAAGATATTGGCTAATTGACCCTTTGGATGGCACTAAAGAGTTTATAAGTAAAAATGGTGAGTTTACAATAAACATTGCTCTTATTGAGGATAATATTCCAACTTTGGGTGTTGTATCTAACCCTGTTAAAAACAAGATATATATTGGAGGAAAGTCACTTGGATATTCCAAGTTATTTAACGGAGATCAAATTAAAGTTTTAAAAATAAGTCAGAAAGAGAGTTTTGATGATTTAATGAAATTTAAACCTTTGCGTGTGGTTGCTTCAAGATCACATCAAAACTCAAAAATGGCTTCATTTTTAGTAAAATTTAGTTCCATTGATTTGTTGAGAATGGGAAGCTCACTCAAATTCATGTCAATTGTAGATCAGGAAGCTGACATCTATCCACGTTTTTCGCCTTGTATGGAATGGGATACGGCAGCTTCAGATGCTATATTGAGGTGTTTAGGATATCAAATAAGGTCAATTTCAGATTCTTTTGAAGTGGGTAGTCAACTTATTTATAACAAAGAAAATTTATATAATTCTGCCTTCATTGCATATTAATGAAAGATACATTGGATAGAGATATATCGATGGTTGATCTAAAGTCTCAATACAAGAGACTTAAGCCTGAGATTGATAGAGCAATTGCTAATGTCATCAATCAATCTAGTTTTATTAAGGGAAAAGCATTAAAAGATTTTGAGCAAGAATTAGCTCAATACTTGAATGTCAAGCATGCTATAGGAGTTGGTAATGGTACTGATGCACTACAAATCGCTCTCATGTCTTTGGATCTAAGTCCTGGAGACGAGGTGATTGTTCCAGCCTTCACATATGTTGCTACTGCTGAGGTTATTGGTTTGTTAGGCTTGAAGCCAGTAATGGTTGATGTCGATTTAAATAATTTTAATATTTCAATTCATAACCTTGAAAAGGTTATTACCCATAAAACAAGAGCAATAGTTCCAGTTCATTTGTATGGACAATCAGCACCAATGGACGATATAATTGATTTTGCTAAGAAGTATGATTTGTATGTTATCGAGGATAATGCTCAATCAATTGGAGGTAGTTATTTTTCAAAAACCAATCAAACATTTAAAACGGGCACTATGGGCCATATTGGTTGTACTTCATTTTTTCCAAGCAAAAACTTAGGATGTTTTGGGGATGGGGGTGCAGTTTTTACCAATAACGATTCTTTGGCAGATAAGATTAGAATGATTGCCAACCACGGTCAAAGTAAAAAGTATATTCATGATAGAATTGGAGTTAATTCAAGACTAGACTCCATTCAAGCGGCTATACTTCGAGTTAAATTAAAAGAATTAGATGACTTCTCATCAAGACGGCAAAAAGTTGCATTAGTTTACGATGAAGAATTATCAAATACTGATGGCATTATGATTCCTAACAAAGAGAAATACACAAATCATGTGTATCATCAGTACACCATGAAGATTATAGAATCAAAACGTGATAAATTAAAATCATATTTGTCAGATTTCAATATACCATCAATGGTATATTATCCAATTCCTCTATACAAGCAGAAGGCATTTTCATCTTTTTATGATGGCAGCGGATTAACTAACACAGAAGTTTTATGTAATCAGGTGTTATCGCTACCAATTCACACTGAGATGGAAAGTGAAACTCAGAATTTTATAATAAGTAAAGTAAAAGATTTTTTTCGAAATGAGTAAAATTAAATTTGGAGTTATTGGAATGGGTCATATTGGTAAACGGCATGCTTCTATGGTTCAGTTGAATAACGAGTGCGAACTAGTTTCAGTTTGTGATGTTTTAGATAAACATGATCTTGGATTAGAGGAAATTAATGTTCCTTTTTACAACTCAGCAAAAAAAATGCTTGAGGAAGAATCCTCTATAGATATTGTGTGTGTATGCACTCCGAACGGACTTCATGCAGAGCATACTAGTCTCGCCTTAGATTATAAGAAACATGTAGTGGTAGAAAAACCTATGGGTTTATCTAAAGCTAATTGTGAGCAATTAATTTTTAAAGCCCTACATGTCAATAAGCATATATTTTGTGTGATGCAGAATAGGTATTCACCACCATCGCAATGGTTAAAGGAAATAGTTTGCTCCGGTAAGCTTGGTGATATTTATAATGTTCAAATCAATTGTTACTGGAATCGAGATGATCGATATTATTTTAAAAATGGTGAGAAACACGCTTGGAAAGGAACTAATGATTTAGACGGGGGAACACTATTTACCCAGTTTTCTCATTTTGTAGATTTGATGTATTGGATTTTTGGAGACATTACTGATATTCAAGCAAAATTTGATAATTTTTCACACGATCATAGTATTGAGTTTGAAGATACTGGATTGGTCAACTTTAGGTTTGTAGACGGTGGTATGGGAAGTATAAACTATTCATCATCAGTCTGGGATTCTAATCTTGAAAGTAGTGTTACAGTGATTGCTGAAAACGGAACAATTAAAGTTGGAGGTCAATACATGAACAAGGTAGAATATTGTAATATCAAAGATTACACCTTCAGTGAGTTGCCTGCGAGTAACCCTGCCAATGATTATGGTTCATATAAAGGATCAGCTAATAATCATCCTTATATATTTGAAAACGTAGTAGATGTTATAAAAAATCGAAAACCAATTTCAACTAATGCGTTAGAGGGTATGAAAGTGGTCGATATCATTGAACGTATTTATAATTTAAAATAAATTTTATGAAAGGAATAGTTTTAGCAGGAGGTTCGGGTACGCGATTATATCCTATAACAAAAGGAATCAGTAAACAGTTGATGCCCATTTATGACAAACCAATGATATACTATCCATTATCAATTTTGATGATGGCAAATATCCAAGAGATATTAATTATAACTACTCCTCACGATAATGAACAATTTCAACGTTTATTAGGAGATGGCTCTCATATAGGGTGTAAAATTACTTACGCCATTCAATCAGAGCCCAATGGGTTGGCTCAAGCTTTTGTAATTGGGGAAGATTTTATCGGAGATGATGATGTTGCTTTAATACTTGGAGACAATATTTTTTATAAATCAGGGATCGATGATTTGCTAGCAGAGTGTAAATCTCCTAAAGGAGGAATTGTCTTTGCTTATCAGGTTACAGATCCAGAACGATATGGAGTGGTTGATTTCGATGATGATTTTAATGCTTTAAGTATTGAAGAAAAGCCGATAAATCCTAAGTCTAATTATGCAGTACCTGGATTATACTTTTATGATAATAGTGTAGTGCAAGTAGCTAAAGATCTTAAACCGTCAAAACGAGGTGAATATGAAATTACTGATATAAATAGGCATTATCTTAATAAGGGTGACCTAAAAGTGAAAGTATTTGATAGAGGAACAGCTTGGTTAGATACAGGAAATTTTGATTCATTACACGATGCATCAGAATTTGTTAGAGTTATCGAAAAAAGACAAGGATATAAAGTAGGTTGCATCGAGGAAATCGCCTACAGACAAGGGTATATTGATAAAAATCAATTATTACTATTAGCTAAAGAAATAGAAAAAAGTGGCTATGGGGTTTATTTAAAACGCATAGTACGAGAAAGTTAAATTGAATTATTTTTTGATTAGTATAAAATTAATGTCAAATAGTCATTTATCCAATAAAGCATTGATTTTAAAGAATTTGTGGATTAATGTTGTTTGTAAATATTTTAATTCGCACTTTATTTTAACCAAAACAAGATATAGATGATTTTATCTAATATAAATCGATTAATATTAATTCTACTGATTTCATTTTCTGTCAGTATTTTTGCTATGGGTCAGATTACATTGCCAGATTCTTATGTAGGTGCTCAAAAAGGTTTAGCAGAAAAAGGAATTTCTGAAGAACAGTTAAAACTTAAGTTAGCTGAAAAAGGTCTTGATATTGATAACATTAGTCCTGAAGATTTACCAGAACTTGAGGGTACGATACAACAAGCTATTGAAGAAATAGAATCTGAAAATGGACAAGAAAAAGGAAACGGGGTTGTAGAAGATTTATCAGTTAATAACGAGTTATCAAAAGATGATTTGGATCAGAAATTTGATAATTTAGATAAAATTGAAACTAAAGATATTGAGACCGAAATTAACGAAGGTCAGAGTGTAGAAGAAGTAATTAGTGATTTTGAATCTGAACACAAGGGGGCCAATGAGTCAGGTATTTATGGTCACGATCTATTTTTTGATGAATCATTAGATTTTTATAGAACAACAAAATCAAGTGGTACTCCAGATTATTACATCTTAGATGTGGGTGATAAAATTACCATCAACATATTTGGTTTATCTCAAGCTGATTTAATTTATCAAATTGAGAATGATGGGTTTATTCGCCCTAGTGGGTTATATAAGATTTATCTTAAAGGCTTAAATTTAGTGCAAGCGAGAAAGTTGTTATTCAAACGATTTCAACAAGCCTATTCATTCAAAAAAGGAGAGTTTAATCTAGATGTGAATACTGCAAGAACAGTGTCTGTAAGTATTTATGGTGAGGTACAACACCCAGGTACTTATACCATGTCTGCACTCAATAGCACTCTAAATGCCATTATTGCGGCAGGCGGTCCTACTAAAAATGGTTCTGTTCGAAAAATTCAGCTGACATCTGGTAGTGAAAAATACGAAATAGATGTCTATGATTTTTTATCACAGCCATCAAGTATTATAAATTACGGACTAAGGAATAACATGGTGATTTTTATACCACCCAGTAAGCAAATTGTAACACTATCTGGTCCGTTCCTTTATACAGGAAGGTTCGAAATGAAAGAATCAGAAACCTTAAGTGATTTGATATCGATTGCTGGAGGAATTAAAAAGGGGATGGTACTTAAGAATTTCAACATGGTCAGAAACAATGGACTTGAAGATAGTCTAAATACTTACGATTATGCTAAATACAAGGACATGGAATTGGAGGATCTTGATCGAATTAGTTTTAAAGCAGTATCTAGAAAGTATGAGAATTACGTTAGTGTATTTGGAGCAATACGATATCCTGGAGAGTACGAGTTTTCAGAAGGTTTAACTTTAAAGTCATTACTAAAAGAGGTTCAGCTAGAAGAGTTTGCTCGCACTGATATTGGTTATTTAACACGAAGAAATTTAAATGGAACTTCTCAACTGATTAGCTTTAATTTAGACTCTATCTCCTATGATATTCAATTACAAAAACAAGATGTAATCTTTATTTTTAACCAGCGTAGTTTTGTTCGAAATTACACCTTTAGTATATCTGGTGCAGTCGTCAATGAAAGATTAGACCACTATGTCGACGATAACAGAGAAATGAGGCTTTCAGACGCAATTCTTTTGGCTGGTGGTTTGCAGGAGAACGCTGCAAACTTTGCTTACATCACGAGTAGAGCAATAAAAAATGGTAAAAAAATAAATTATAGAATCATTCCCTTATCAGAAGTTATTTCTGATTATAACTCTAGTTGGAATATTAGAATATCGCCTTATGATAATATAGTCATCCCCACAGTGGAGACTTTTACAGAACAAAATTTCATCGAGGTCAGAGGTGCAGTTCTAAATCCTCAAAAATTAGTATATGATAAGTCGTTAAAACTCAAAGATTTAATTTTAAGAGCAGGGGGACTTAATTTTGAAGCTTCTACTAATCGAGTGGATATATTTAGGCTAGAAATTAATGAAAATAAACCAACTCGAACTCTTTTTTCTTCGGTGAGTATAAATCGTGAATTAGACCCATCAACAGAAGAAGATCGAATATCACTCAAGCCATTTGATATTGTAGTAGTTAGAAAAGTTCCAGATTTTGATCCTATTCAGATGGTAAATATAACTGGAGAGGTAATGTATCCTGGCGACTATGCAATAACCATTGGTAAAGAAAGAATTT
>JAQWZS010000093.1 GCA_029253325.1 Bacteroidia bacterium | reverse complement strand
TCATTGGGAATGATGGTATCAATCAACCAGCGTTTAGATGCAGAAACCATACAAATTGTTGCGGAAGAGTTTGGATATGAAATCAACTTTGTTGATGCAGATGAAACTATCGAAATAGAAGAAGAACAAGACAATCCAGAAGATCTTAAACCACGTCATCCAATTGTTACAGTAATGGGCCATGTTGACCATGGAAAAACTTCATTACTAGATCATATAAGAAAAGCCAATGTTATTGCTGGTGAAGCTGGTGGTATCACTCAACACGTAGCTGCTTATGAAGTTAAACTCAAAAGTGGTGATCGAATGACTTTCATTGATACACCAGGTCACGAAGCCTTTACGGCAATGCGTGCCCGTGGTGCTCAGGTTACTGATATCGCAATTATTGTCATTGCAGCGGATGATGCTGTTATGCCTCAGACCAAAGAGGCAATTAGTCACGCACAAGCGGCTAATGTTCCAATTGTTTTTGCATTCAATAAAATAGATAAAGATGGAGCTAACCCTGATAAAGTTAGAGAAGCTTTGTCTGCTATGAATATATTGGTAGAAGAATGGGGCGGTAAATTCCAAACTGCAGAAATATCTGCAAAAAATGGCATTAACATTGATGAACTCCTAGAGAAAGTATCTCTTGAAGCTGAAATGCTAGAGCTAAAAGCTAATCCTGACAAAAATGCAAAAGGAGGAGTTTTAGAAGCCAAAATAGAAAAAGGACGAGGTGTTGTTGCCTCGATGCTCGTTCAAGAGGGTACACTTCGAGTGGGTGATGCTCTTGTGGCTGGGCAGCACTATGCAAGAGTCAAAGCCATGTTTAATGAGCGTGGTCAAATTGTTAAAGAAGCTGGACCAGCATCCCCTATATCTATACTTGGGTTTTCTGCTGCACCTGCTGCTGGAGAGACTTTCCAAGTCATGGTTGACGAATCAACAGCTAAAGAAATTGCAAATAAGCGTGAGCAGTTGCAACGTGAACAAGATATTCGTTCAACATCAATGCTGACCTTGGATACAATTGGTAAAAGATTAGCAATTGGCAACTTCCAAGAATTAAAATTAATCATCAAAGCAGATGTGGATGGAAGTTCTGAAGCTCTTTCAGACTCGTTAATGAAACTATCTACTGAGGAGATTGAAGTAAAAATTATACAAAAATCTGTTGGACCAATTACCGATAACGACATCTTATTGGCCAAAGCTTCTGATGCCATTGTTATTGGGTTTCAAGTAAGACCAATGCCTTCAGCTAGAAAACTAGCTGAATCAGAAGGTGTTGAAATCAAGCAATATAGTATCATCTATAAAGCCATTGAAGAGATTAAAGCCGCAATGGAAGGAATGTTAGTCCCAGATCTTGAGGAAGAAATCACGGGTACAGCAGAAGTTAGAGAAGTATTCAAAATATCAAAAGTTGGTATTGTTGCCGGATGTATGCAAACTGAAGGTAAGATGCTCCGAGACAATAAAGTTCGTCTTATCCGTGATGGTGTAGTTGTTTATACTGGAGAAATAGAAGCTCTCAAACGATTTAAGGATGATGTTAAAGAGGTTGCTAAAGGATATGAATGTGGTATTCAAATTCGAAACTGTAACGATATACAAGAATTTGATTTAATAGAAGGCTTCAGAGAAGTAGAAGTTGCCAGAAAGTTAAAGTAATTCTTCCTTCCTATTGATTTTATTGTTTTCTATAGAATAGATCACATTACAAATTTCTAATTCTTCTCTATTATGAGTAACAAAAATGGCAGTTTTACCTTCCCTTTTTATTGCTTTCATTGTCTTCAGTATCTCTGCCTTACTTTCTTCATCAAGGTTATTAGATATCTCGTCAAAGAGAAAAATTTCTGAATCTTTATACAAAGCCCTTGCAATGGCAATCCTTTGACGTTGACCTCCGCTTATTTGACTTCCCAGCTCACCAATAGAAGTATGTATGCCATTAGGTAAACTTTCAACCCAATTTGTTAAATTTACCTTGTTCAGACAATCTTTAATTTTGGCTTGATTTGGGTTCGCATCTGCAAATGCAATGTTTTTCAAAATAGTATCATTTAACATAAAAACATCTTGATTAACATATGAAAACAAATACCGATAATCTGACACATTAGAGGAATCAATTGAAACCCCATCGATTTTAAGTTGTCCTTTTTGTGCTATTAATAATGATGAAACAAGAAGTAGCACTGTTGATTTGCCCGATCCACTTTCTCCTATCAAGCCAATAAAATCTCCTTTAGATACGGTCATAGATACTGAACTCAAAATAGGATCACAACCTGAATAAAAAAAGTCTGCTTTACTTAGTTCAATTTGGTGATTAAACTCCAATTGATTCTGTCTATTATAAATTTTATTATCTGTTTTATTAGCAATTAAGTAATCCAAGACATGACTCCTGGATGCTAAATTATTTGAAGACGTAATTATCCGATTAATGCTTGGAAGGATTCTAAAAGAAACTGCAGCATAAATTGATATATATGCCACAATACTAGAAACTTCCAAATCAACATAAGTACCATAAACAACCACACAAAGCAACCCCGCAATAGCAATTACTTCGTACGTTCTGACAGGTATATAATTAGATTTTAGATAAATACTACTTTTCAAAGTATAAACTCTATCTCTAAAAACTTGATAGTTTTTTATAAAATAAGATTCACTACTCCACAGCTTTATAGTAGAGATTCCTCGAGTTAAATGATTGATGTTGTCATAAATTTTAGGGATCAATTCATGCTCTTCTTTACTAATCTCCTCTATACTTTTTTTGTTGAAATAAACTAATGCCCCTGCCGTAGGAACAAGTACGATAAAGACAAATAAGAATAACCAAGGTTGAAAAATCAATACGGCACCTAGCAAGATTGTAACGATAAACCATTCAGAAATGAATAAAACGCTTGATAATAAAATACTCTCAGAAAAATTCAACGTGGCTCCCATAATATTATTCATTATATGAGTTGAATCTTGAGAATTAAAATAGACTAAATCACTTTCAATGAGGTCTCTGTAATAATCATTCGATATCTGTTCGTTTATCGAAAAAGAATATCTGATCTGCAGTTTACTAATTTGAATAAGGAGTATATTTTTAATCACATATAAAAGAAAGAGTCCTCCTGTCAAAAACAACACAAAAAACTGAGGACTATTTACATTCATTGAATAATATAAATAAGACGTAAGCTGAAACTTTTCAATGAAATCAGGTTCAAATATTGCAAGAATTGTATAAAGAAGTAAGGAAACACCAGCTAGCTCTAAGATTGCATTAACAATGCTAAGAAAGATTATCAAAGAATACTTTTTCCTTGAATCGTCATCCAATAAATGATTAAATTTTTTTCTAATTTCTAAAATAAATTTCAATCCAATCATAACACATATTCCAATAATTCCATTTCTATAATTACTGGAGTATAACCGGAAATCACATAATTTCCAGAGGCACCATATGCCAAGTCAGAAGGCACAATAGCTCGAAGACTCTCACCTTTTGATAATTTACTGGCTAAGAATCGAATTCCGCCAATGACTCCATCGTCAGAAATGTCAAAAATAAATGGCTCATCATTTTTTGTATAATAGATCACCTGACCATTCAATCTTTTTAAAACATATTTTATTTTAGCCTTGCTATGTTTTGGCTGTTGATTAGCATTAGATTTAAGTTTTTCATAATAAATCAATGTTGAAGAATCACGAATTCCATTCCACCTTTGACTACTTATAAATTTTTCAATTTGATTACTCTCAAATGCTTTCTTATAAGCAATGTGTTCAATATCACTCAACTTATCACTCATCCACAGCGTTGTATTCACATAATCACTATCGTTTAAGTATTTCGGTACGCTTCCTTTAAGAGCAGTATAAAAATCATGAGCCATAATTTTAAACTGAATGCTATCCCCCTTACAAGTAGAACTCAATAGTTGAATAAATGCGGATGTAGTATCGGTATTCAATCGATGAATTTCTATTTTCCTGCCCAATTGACGGGTATCAAGATATATAGAATCATTAGGGTTTTCTGCTTTTATGTCAAGCAGCCAGTGATTTTTAATTTCAGTACAATTAGATTGACCTTTTTTATAAAATACATCTCCTTGTTTCTGAAAAGTATTCTCTCCGCATGAGATAATCAATACACTTAAAATTAGCAAACCACTATACCTCATAAATGTACTCGATAGTTTTTTATGACTGCTTTAAATTTATCCATTGACTGTTGCAGGTTTTCATGACTAGCACCACCCGCTGCATTCTTATGTCCACCGCCATTAAAATTTTCTGAACTAAATATATTGCATGGAAAAGTGTCTGTACTTCTGAAACTCATTTTCACTATAGGTCCTCGATCAATAAATAATGCACTCATCTTAACCCCAGCAATTCCTAGTCCGTAATTTACAAAACCCTCTGTATCTCCAGTAATAATATTGAAACGTTCAATATCCTGTAATGACAAATAGCCCAATGCCACCTTACCATCCTCTATAATCTCTAAATTATTGGATAATAAATGCCCTAACAGCTGAAGTCTTTCTAACCTATTTTGATCAAATAATGATCGATATATTTTATCTGGGACGACACCTAAGTCCATTAAGTCAGCAGCCGCACGGATTGTTGTGCTAGTTGTACTCGAAAATCTAAACGAGCCTGTATCCGTAATCAATCCCGTATAAATACACTGTCCTACTTTTTCATCTACAAAAGTAGAATCTAAATGTTTATTTATGTATCGGTAAATCAACTCACATGTTGAACTTGCACCAATCTCAACAAAACGCTCATGATCAAAATCTTCTGGGTTTTGATGATGATCAATCATGATGATAGTTGCACTACTCTCTCTGACCATTTCACCCATTTGATTTATTCTGCTTAAAGCATTGAAATCTAAGCAAAATATATAAGCTGCATTAGCTATATCTGCATCACAAGATTGAGGATTCTCCGCGTAAATTTTTACATTTTTATTGCCAGGCATCCAATTTAAATTTGCAGCATAATCCGTAGGTACTATAACTCTAGAATCTATACCTGCATTTTTAAAATATTGATATAACCCAAGACTTGATCCCATTGCATCACCATCTGGTTTGTGATGAGCGGTGATAATAATTCTGCCTGAATGTTTTCCTAGTTGTTCGAGGTTGTGGCTTATTGTATCTTGCACTGTTTTTATTTACAACAAAACTCGTAAAAAGAACGGGATATTTCTATTTTTGCCCTCCTTTTAACAAAAAACAAATGTCTAACATCACATTTACAATGATAAAGCCAGATGCAGTATCAAACGGTCATACTGGAAAAATTATCGACGATATCATCACTGGAGGCTTTTCTATCAAAGCCATGAAGTACATTCACCTGTCTAAAGAAAAAGCAGAAGCATTTTATGGAATTCACAGAGAAAGACCATTTTTTGCTGACCTAGTAGCTTTCATGACCTCGGGACCTATCGTAGCTGCAGTATTGACAAAAGATAATGCTGTTACTGACTTCAGAACACTCATTGGTGCGACTAATCCAGAGGAAGCTGCAGAGGGAACAATCCGTCAGAAATACGCTAAATCCATTGACGCAAATGCAATTCATGGGAGCGATAGTGATGAAAATGCTGCTGGAGAAGCTTCATTTTTCTTTTCTGCTTTTGAAATGCATTAATCGCATTTATGTAATATCTTTCAATAATCCTGCTGGTTGACGTTATTCATCGAGTATCTATGTAAATTTAAGGAGAACATCATAACTCCTTACATTTAATTATTATTTTAGTAGCTTATTTGAAATAAGCTAATTATTATTTCGTTTAATTCTAACAAAACATGAAATTCAGAAACGCATTTTTTCTAATCGGACCCCTTGTTTTTGTAGCTTTTGGATTCTACACAAAACATCAGGATCTTGGAGAAGATATCCTCCTTAGAGCAATCAATATGAATCTTCAGAACGCTCACTATGATCCTATAAAAATTGATGACCAATTTTCTGAAAAAGCATTTGAATTATACATAGATAATATTGACGCTAATAAGCGGTTGTTGCTCCAATCTGATATTGATGAACTAAGCTATTTCAAAACCACTATAGACGATGAAATAATAAATGGCACGTATGCTTTTTTTGATAAATCATTAGAACTTATTAATATAAGAACCGACTTAACTGAAACATTCTTTGAAGAAATACTCAACCAACCGATGAATTTTGACAAGGACGAAAACGTTGATTTTGGTAAAGAAATCCCTTATACCCAGTCTGAAGAAGAACTTAAAGATAGATGGAGAAGATACTTAAAGTACAGTGTGCTTACCCGTTTGTATGCTGATCAAAAAGCTCAAGAAAAATCATTGGAAAATAAGGATACATCATTTGTCCCAAAATCAATAGATACCCTTCAAGCTATTGCACGAAGAAGCGTACTAAAAACGCACAGAGATTGGTACAAAAGAATCAAAAGACTTGAAAGAAAAGATAGACTTTCCATGTATGTCAACAGTATAACAACAGTTTACGATCCGCATACAAATTACTTTCCGCCAGAGCAAAAAGAAGATTTTGACATTCAGATGTCTGGTCGATTAGAGGGCATTGGAGCACAACTTCAAGAGAAAGACGGGTATATCAAAATCACTAATATCATACCTGGAGGACCATCTTCCCTACAAGGAGAATTAAAAGCAAATGATTTGATTTTAAAAGTTACTCAAGAAGGAGAAGAACCTGTCGAAATCATAGATTGGAGAATAAGTGATGCTGTCAAAATAATTCGCGGTCCAAAAGGATCTAAAGTTACACTTACTGTTCGTAAACCAGATGGTAATGAGCAAGACATAACAATCACAAGAGATATTGTTGTTTTGGAAGAAACCTACGCTAAATCCCTAGTCTTAAGTGATGATGACCAAATCAAGGCTGGATATATTTATCTACCCAGTTTTTACGCTGATTTTCAAAACCCCAAAGGTAGATTTAGCTGGAAAGACGTAAAGAAAGAAATTGAGAAGTTGAAAGAAGAGAAAGTCCAAGGAATAATTCTCGATCTAAGAAATAATGGTGGTGGCTCACTTGATGATGTAGTAAAAATGGGAGGGTTATTTATTGACAAAGGACCTATTGTACAAGTAAAAGAAAAAGGAAGGCCTGCACAAATTTTAGAAGATCGATACTCAGGAGCAGAATGGGACGGAGCATTGGTTATTATGGTGAATGAATTCAGTGCCTCTGCATCCGAAATCATGGCTGCAGCTATGCAAGATTACAAGCGGGCTATTGTCATCGGATCTAGCTCTACTCACGGAAAAGGAACTGTACAACGATTCTTACCACTTAACAGAACATTAAGAAATAAAAATATTCCCGATTTAGGAAGTATTAAATTAACCATCCAGAAATTCTATCGAATAAATGGAGATGCAACCCAACTCAAGGGAGTTCGATCTGACGTAATTGTTCCAGATAATTATATGTATCTAGAAACTGGAGAACAAGAACATGATTACCCACTACCATGGGATCAAATTAAAGGATCAAGCTATGAAAAAAACAGTTATTCCGTTTCGGATAAAATTATCAAAAAAAGCCAATCTCGAATTAATAAGAATAGCACCTTCACACTCATTGAAGAAAATGCTAAGCGTTGGGAAAAACAACGAAAAAACACAACCTATACCTTGAACTTTTTGGCATATGCATCAGCCGAATTAAAAGAAAAAGAAGAGGGTGAAAAATTTGAAAAAATTGGCAAAGTGAAAATTGAAAACTTTAACGTTTCAAATCCGAAAGCTGATATTGAAATCATTGAATCTGAGGAATCACGCAAAAAACGAAATACGGATTGGGTGAATAACATCAGTAAAAACCCTTATATTTATGAGGCATTACAGATAATAGAGGACCTAAATTAAATCAACCCTAATGCTCACTTCTATTGGGAACAGTGTGCATACTCAACACTGCTTTCTTAGCAGTTTTTACCGCTTTAGATCCTTTTGCAGCCCAAAGAACTTTTCTAGCATTTTTTAGTGCTTCAGGGACATCTACAATTGGAAATGGATAGGTTGTTTTTATACCAAATAAATCTCGCTCCATTTTGTTTACCCTCCATGGTTCATGAATTTGTTCAACTGGAAAATCTCTTAATTCAGGTACCCATTTTTTGATAAATATTCCATCAGGATCATGTTCTTTAGATTGCTTAATTGGATTATAAATCCTAATCGTATTAATTCCTGTAACTGAAGCCTGCATCTGAAACTGAGGATAATGAATGCCTGGTTCAAAGTCTGTAAACTGTTTAGCAAGGTATTGAATGCCATCATCCCAGTTTTGGAGTAATGCATGAGTTAAAAAAGACACTAACATCGCCCGCATTCTAAAATTCAAATAACCCGTTTGTATAACACATCTCATGCAAGCGTCTACTAGAGGAATCCCCGTATTCCCCTCTTCCCAACTTTTGATATAAGCTGGATTTGATTCTCTTCTAAACGAGACATAACCCTTGTTCTGAGGCAAATATTCCATTTCTACTTCTTGTTCAAATTTTTGAATAAAATGGCAATGCCATCTGAGTCTTGATAAAAAAGCATTTAAATTTCTTTTATTACCCAGAGTTTTTGCTTCGAAAGCAGCTTGATATACCTGTCTTATACTGAGATTACCCCAAGCTATATGTGCTGATAGTCTACTGCACGAAGTTCTACTCTCTAATGGCTTTGATATGAAGTAAGCATATTGTTTGCTCCTATTTTGAATAAAATCATTAAGAACAGCTATAGCCAATTCCTCACCACCGGGCTGAATATCAGTATTTCTCTCTAACTGCATGAAATAACGCGGTTCAAATATTTCTGAACTGAAAGAAATTGTTTTTAAACAACTCAGATCAATTAATATCTCTGAACTATGCATATATGCATACCAACACTTGGCCCAGAACTTTCTGTTTTTTAGACCTCTTATAACTCCATTTTGTTGAAATTCAGTCCAATTCAATTTTTCATTGTCAGTCCATACTTTTAGTGCCTTATCAATCGAATACGAAAAACTTAACCCTGTTTCTTGATGAGAATATATGTTCTTAATAGAAAAAGTTGAATGAAGATGCTCAAAGACCTCAAAAGTATTTCCCTCAAGCACTGTCAAATATTGGCCTTTTTCTTTTAACTTCTTAGCTATATTCTTTAAACTATCCCTTACAAACTGCCAATGTCTGTCTGAATAATGAGCATTTCTTATATATTCTGGATCAAGGATGTAAAGCAAGAGAACAGGTATACCTTGACTGATAGCAGCTGCCAAAGGCTCATGGTCTCTGAGACGTAAATCTCTCTTGTACCAAACAATATTTACTTCTTGTTCAACCAAAAGTAGAATTAAAACACAATACCCAAAACAATGTTCACCTGAACCAAAACATTAAAAACGTGTTATTATATTCATGAACAAACGTGTACTTATAGTTGGAGGAAATACTGGAATTGGCAAAACGCTTAATAAACTATTGCTAGCAGATGGCCATGAAACCCATTTGATAAGTAGAAGTCAAGGCAGTGTCGATGTTCTAGATGAGGAACCAAATTTCCCATCAATAGAAGGAGCGATTGATGCATTGGTGTATTGCCCAGGTAGTATAAATTTAAAGCCATTCAGAGGATTGAAAATGGCCGATTTCCAACATGACTTGAATGTAAATTATTTAGGTGCTATTAAAACTATCAAGCATTTTTTGCCAAATCTTAAAGAATCTTCAAGTGCAAGTATCACATTATTTAGTACTGTAGCTGTTCAGAAAGGGATGCATTTTCATAGCAGTATTGCTGGTGCAAAGGGGGCTGTTGAGGGATTAACAAGAGCGTTGGCAGCTGAATTAGCTCCTAAAGTTAGAGTCAACTGTATTGCTCCAAGTTTAACAGATACTCCATTGGCTGAGAAGTTGCTAAGAAACGAAAAGCAACGTGAAGGAGCTGAGCAAAGACATCCACTTAAGTCAATTGGTGAATCAAGTGACATTGCTCACATGGCTCACTTCTTATTGAGTGATAAAGCTCAGTGGATTAGTGGACAGATTATAAATATAGACGGAGGCATGAGCAGTCTATCTAACGGATAAAAACAGGCTGCATAACCTAAATGCACAAAAAAAATAGTCTTCCGTCAAAAATATGTAAGACATGTGGTCTGCTATTTTATTGGCGAAAAAAATGGGAAAGAAACTGGGATCACGTAAAATATTGTAGTGAACGTTGCCGAAAAAATAAAAAACAGAAAAGTAATTCATTGGTTCAGGAATGATCAACGGACAAC
>JAQWZS010000056.1 GCA_029253325.1 Bacteroidia bacterium | reverse complement strand
TCTAATTTAATTAATAAAGCAGTAGAGCATCTTTCACGTTTTCCTGGGGTTGGAAAGAAAAGTGCGTTACGTATGGCTCTTTTTCTTCTTAAAAGATCAGAAGGTGAGACAATTGAATTGAGTGAGGCTCTACTTAATATGAGAACTCAAATTCAATATTGTGATCAATGCTTTAACCTGAGCGACGGTCCTTTATGTAATGTGTGTAATTCACCCTCAAAAGACACCACCATTGTTTGCATAGTTAAAGACTTCCAAGATGTCATTGCAATTGAAAATACGGGACAGTACAACGGGCTTTTTCACGTGTTGGGTGGATTAATTTCACCAGTAGACGGAATAGGTCCAAGTGATGTGAAAATACCTGAATTATTATCTAGAGTTCAGGAAAAAGATATCAAAGAAGCGGTAATTGCTCTTAGTTCGACTTTAGAAGGAGATACGACGGAATATTATATAGCCAAAAAGCTACGAGATTTGGGTGTTCGGGTAAGTACTTTATCAAAAGGGATTGCTGTAGGAGGGGAGTTGGAGTACGCAGATGAAATAACGTTAGCTCGATCAATCAAAAATCGCGTGATTATTGATAATTAGGTTTATTTATTCGCTCGAACTACATAATAGGATGCAGTCACAAAAAAGTTTCGAATGAACGGGATTGAACTAATTAATTTAAGTTGTTTCCTTGGCTTAATTCCAAATTTGGTTTCGTAGTTTGGATTAAATAAGTAATCCGTTTTCTTTAGTATTTGGTAATTATTTGCTTTTAGAATTTGATTTAGTCTATCAATGGTAATTCTAGTGTCATAGATTTCTAGCATTCCTTTAATCTTAGTTTCACTCTCACCAATTATACGAAGAAGCCCCTTGTATAAGAACCTTGGTAAAATATGAAAGTAGGGTAATTTAGAGAAAAATTTGTTTTTGAGTAATTGTTGGTGGCCACCAAATGGATTATACCAAGGTGGAAAGCCAATAAAGTAAAGACCATTTGGTTTCATGAAATCACGACATCTATTCATAAATTTTTCTTGGTTTGGTATATGTTCAATGACATCTCTACTGATTATAATATCAAACTCTTCTTGAGTTTTGGTGTCATATATATCTTCAGTGATTAGCTCTAAATTCTTAAAATTGGGATGATTGGCGTGGTATAATTTCCCATTTTCTATTCGTCCCTCTGAGATATCAATACCTACTACTCGTTTGCATCCCAAGTCCAAAAATGGTTCAAGGTTTCCAGCCTCACCACAACCGATTTCTAATACGGAAGTGTTTTCATTAATTTGAATTAGATCTTGTAAATAGGGGATAACATACTTGCTGGTGGTCAGTGCTTGTTCTTTGAAGTATTTTTTTCGATTAGAGTGTCTCGCTTGCATGAGTTATAAGGTCAATTTTTAGTCTTTATCTTTAGGATTTTGATTTCTGTTTGAATTGTTTTTGTTCCCTTTCGGGTTGCTAGACTTATTTTTTGATTTATTAAATCTTCGGTTTTTATTACCTCCTTTGGGGCCCCTTTTTTGATTGGATTTTTTATTTTTATGGTCCATTCTGTTAAGGTCATTCTCCCCAAGTAGGTCGTCTTTGTATTCTAAGGTTTTGAATGCGATTTCTGCACCCTTAGCAGTATCACTAAGCGTTACAGGAATTTTGCCTTTTTTATTAAGCGATATAATTTCGTTTACTCGTTCTAAGTTAAGAGGAATCCAATCAAAACTTTTTTCATAACAATACCAGGCTGTTCCTTTTAGTATATCAATTTTCTTTAAACTTGCTAACCCTGACTCAGTCTTTAGCTTTACTCTTTCATTAGGGAAAGACTTTAAGGCCTCATGATAAGTCTCTAACTCATAGTTTAGGCAGCATTTCAATCTTCCGCATTGTCCACTAAGTTTAAGCATGTTAATCGATAAGTTCTGAGTTTTTGGAGCACTCATACTAACTACTTTATAATCTGTAAGCCAAGTACTACAGCACAATTCTCTTCCACATGACCCAATACCTCCAAGTCGTGATGCTTCCTCTCGATAACTTACTTGGAGCATTTGTATTCTACTTTTAAATTCGGATGCATATCGTCTGATGAGTTCTCTAAAATCAACTCGACCTTCAGAGGTGTAATAAAATGTAATTTTTTTACCATCACCTTGATATTCGATGTCACTAATTTTCATTTTAAGTCGAAGTTGAAGAGCAATTGTTCGTGCTTGTTCTAATGACTTATGCTCGATTGCTTTAAATTTTTGGTATTTTTCAACCTCATCTTCATTTGCAACACTTCGTATGGTTCGCATTTCTGAGTTGTTCTCATCAACTCCATGTTTTTTCAAGTGAAGTTTTACAAGTTCTCCAGCAAGTGAAACCTCGCCAACATCATAGCCTATATCTGAATCTACGATTACTTTGTCCCCTGTATACAACTCAAGGTGATTGACATTCTTATAAAATTGCTTTTTACTTCCTTTAAATCGTACTTCAACAATATTGAACGGCTCATAATCTTCGGGCAGTACCATGTCAGTAAGCCAGTTATAGACATTTAGTTTATTGCAACTTCCCGTGCTGCATGCACCATTATTCCCGCATCCAGGACTATGACTACCATTATTATTTCCGCAACTTCCACATCCCATACTGATTGACTTTTTCTTTTTTAGATGAACTACTGTTTTGCAGTATGTTCTTACAGCCTCAAATATATCATAAAATAAAAATTACTTTCGGACAAAGTAGTATCTAATATTAATAGATAGGTTGAATAATGCTATTTTGGGGTTCGCATTCCGTTGTAAATGATATATGACTTCATTAATCTGAGTGTATATTTTTTCAATAAAAAAGGCATTTAAGGTGGAACTCAACTTTTGGATAAAGTCTACCTGACTAGCTTCTGCGTTTATTGTATAGTTATCAATAGTTTGATGCAACATACACTCTCGAAGCACTTTAATCCCATGGGTTAAAAAAAGCTGAATTTGATTTTTACCCATCGCATGAAGTTTGTCAGAGATATCACTCACTGATTTAAGGTCATTTCGGTAGCAAGCTAACATCCAATCTCTAAACAATGTCCCGTAATCATTCGAATTATTTTCTATGAGTTGGATTGCCATCCTAAGATTGCCATCAGATAGTCGTGCAATTTGTTCTAAGTTTGACTTTTCAAGACCATACTTTTTATCCAAAAATGCTTGAGTTTCTTCATACGAATAACTAGGTATTTTGGTGAGTTGTGTCCTACTTGTTATCGTGGGAAGAAGCTGCTGAGATTGTTCAGCAACTAAGATAAAATAGGTCTTTTGTGGGGGTTCCTCGATGAGTTTAAGCAAGACATTGCTTTCTTTCTTCAAGTATTCAGGCATCCAAATAATGAGTGTTTTTGCCTCGCCTTCATAAGGTTTTAATGAGAGACGAGATAGGATGCTACGAGTTTCTTCACGCGTTATATTTGGCGTTTTATTACCATCTTTTGAGATGGTCTCCATCCAATCTGTCGTATTAAAATACATCGATGAAGTATTGATTTCTCTCCATTTTTCGATGTGTTGTGTACTGATTTCTTTACTTGCTGAAACAGGATATGTGAAATGGACATCTGGATGAGAATGACTGCTTATCTTTCGGCATGAGCTACATTCTCCGCATGAATCCGTTGGTGTCCGTTCAGTACAGTATAAGTACTGAGTAAGTGCTAAGGCAAGACCTAATTTTCCGCTACCCTCATTGCCCAAAAATAATTGTGCATGAGGAAGCCGGTTATTTTCAACATTTCGGATGAATTGTTCCTTGATTTTTTGATGACCATATACTTGAGCAAACTGCATTTCTAATCAACTTAATTCTGGTCTTTTAAGGAAAGTTCTTTTCGAACCCATAAGAATATACTTAAACTGATGAGTAAGTATATCAAGCTACCAAATATCATAGCGAGCATCGATCCTGTTTGAAATGTTTTTGGAGAAAATTCAAATCGGATAGTATGTTTTCCTGCAGGCACCTTCATACCTCTCAATAGGTAGTTTAATCGAAATTGATCAACTGGCTGATTGTCAATATAGGCATTCCAACCTTTGTCATAAAACACTTCTGAAAAAGCTACATTATTTTCTGTTTTTGATGAATAGGTGTATTCTAATTTTTCTGGATGGTAAGAGGATAGAGTTATACTCGCTGTGCTATCTTTAATAGAATTAGTACTGATTAAATCTGCATACTCTTTCTCGACAATAGCTTGCGTTTTGGTATTGATTTTTGGTAATTGAAGAATAGCACTATCAGCATTTTCAACGATATTCACTTCATTTACAATCCAAGCGTTTCCGTTAGCGTTTGGGTTAATGCCATACCTAGGTTCTCCTCCTTGTTGATTAGGGTAGATATAATACTTCATATTTAGCATATTAAAAATCCCATTATTGGTAACTCTACCAGCTCTTAAATCGTCCATCAAATGCCAATCCCATAAATCTTGGAATCTTCTAATTTTTGCAGCACTATAGCCTCCAATTGATTTGTGAAAGTAAGCACATCGGTTGCTATTTAATGTACTTTGGGTGAGATCCAAAACGCGGTAATAGGTTTTGTCTTTTTGTATTTCCAAATCCACAGCGTAAGGGGTAAATGGTTGTTCCAAGGCCCGTTCTCTTTTGAAATCTTTATCATTTAAATAGCGTTTACCAACTGTCCATAAATCAGCGGTAATTAGAACTCCTAGAATGATTAATCCATAGTTTACTTTCACTTTTTCTTTATAAATTAACCACAGCACAAGAAGAATTAAAATGGCAAAAAAGATACTTCTATTACCATCTTTTTTCATCTCTCTAAGTCGCATTTCAGCGAGTTGATCTTTGAAACGATCGATTGAAGGCTGTGTAACTTCTCCTCCTTGTCGTTGTATCACATTTTTTGCATATTCAGTATCTGAATCATATACAATCTGTCCATTTTCATTTTCTTTGGGGGTCGAATTAAAATCGTTAAATAATGTTCCAGAATAGGTCAATAGAATAATAATCCCAATGCCAGCAAAAGCAGCATAGCTTACTCTTTTCCAATTTTCTTTTACGTATTCTGGCTGACTGATAATTTTCTCTAAGCTTAAAATAGCTAATAAACCAACGGCTAACTGAACTAAAACCATCATCATACTCGGTGCTCTGAATTTATTGTAGAGTGGAAAGTGATTGTACATGAATTGATTAATCCCGGTGAAATGATTCCCTCCCATTGATAATATTAACGTGACTCCTATTACGGATAAAAGCCACCATTTTTGTGGCCCACGAATTAGAACGAGGCCAAGAATCATCAAAATAAATAGTGTCACGCCTATATATTTGGGTCCTGATGTACTCCCAATTTGACCATAGTAAAGCCCGAGTTTATCAGAGTCTCCACCACTATAATTGGGGATAATGGTAGCTCCTATGTCCGACCAACCATTACTGTATGAAAAAACATAATCTTGAGTTAATCCATCCTGTTTATCAGCATTTGATCCATTATTTTTATTGATGGTCAGTTCACTTTTACCTCGAATGGATTCTGTAGCATATTCTTTAAGAAGAAGAATGTTTAAACTATTTGCTCCAAGTCCAATACCTGCTCCAAGAAGAGCAATACCGCATGCTAAAAAAAATGATTTGAACTGTTTCTCTTTGAAATACGGGTAGGCATGAAAAATGACAAATAAAACAATCATAAACCCACCATAATAGGTGATCTGAACATGGTTAGCCTGTAGTTCTAATCCAAACCCTGTAGCGAGTAATGTAAGTCCCAGTAAATACCTTTTGTTAAAGATGTATTGCATACCAGCAATTACCAATGGAAGATATCCAATGGCTCTTGCTTTTGTATTGTGCCCCACGGCTAAGATGGTTAGATTTTCTGTTGCCAGTCCGATACCAACAGCACCAATCAATGCAAGCCAAGGCCTTACTTTGAAAGCAAGAAGCATGATGAAACTGCAGAGGATATATAAAAATAGTTGAGACCAAACCCTTGGGTAACTGGGGATTTTTAAGTGTTTGATAATTGTTGAGTTACTGGGGAGGCTAATCACATAAGAAGGCATCCCTGCAAAAAGAGCATTGGTCCACAAGATATTTTCTCCTGATTCTCGATACTGCTTAATTTCACTTGCAGCTCCTTTGTATTGAACAATATCACTTTGTTTGGGTGCCTTATTTTTAAAATTATTAGGTACAAACAAAGCCGACAAAATAGCAATGAGTAAAATGGCTATCATGTGTTGACTATATTTCTGAATAAAAACTTTCATATAAATTGAATTGTCCTCAAAAATAGAATTAGTTTGGAGAGTAACCACATGTGTTATCTCAATTTATTGGAGAAGATTTGCAAATGCTTTTGCTTGGCTTTCACGACTGTATTCCATTATGGCAGGATTGTAGGTGAGAATACCTTGTCCAGATTCCCACTTATGGTATAGGTCGTTAATATGCTGGCAAATGTCTTTAGTGTCATTATCGTGAGCTAATCCGCTGGATGTTTTATGAATGATATTAGCTACAAAACCGTCTTTTTTACCGACATATAAAATCGGTTTTCGAGCGGCGAGATATTCATATACTTTTGCTGGAATACCTCCTTCTTTTCCGTGTTTGTTTAATGGTCCAAAGACCAAAAGAACGGATGCTTTTTCAAGGTAGTCAATGCTTTCTGAATGGGGAACATAGGGGCTAAATTTTGTGTCGTCAATGAGATTTTTATTTGCAAGTTCCAACTTTAAATTCGGGAAAATAGAACCTACAAATTGGAGACAAAATGCCTTTTCTGGATAGGTTATTTTAAATTGGCTTAAAGCATCCAAAAATGGGGTGATATTATATTGATCACTGATGGTTCCTGTGTATGTGAGTGTGAATGTTTTATTTTGATTTAGTTGATAGTTTTTAAAATCTTTGGCATCAAAACCATTTGGAATCGTTGTAAATTTATTGAGCTTAATTTTGTCTGATTTGCTATTAAAAAAAGGAACATAAACAGATGATGCAGTAACAATATGGTCTGCATTTTCGATGATTTGCTTTTCATATTTTCGGTCAAAATAATTAGAAAATTTAGAATGATTAAGCAGTTCGTAATAATAAATGTCAGTCCATAAGTCTCTAAAGTCTACAATCCAACGGACTGGGAATTTTTTTTTCAATCGTTTCCCAATTAATTGAACCGAGTGGGGAGGACTGGAAGTTATTATATTCTTTATTTGGTGTTCTTTTATGACCTTTTTTGCTGTAGAATAGGCATAATTACCCCAATATTTTCGCGGGTCAGGAATAAACAAGTGAGTTCTTAAAAATATAATAAATTGTTGAATTTTACTTTTCTTATTAACGTTTGCAAAACCAGCTGAAGGAATACTTTTTTTGCCAAAAATTCGGGAATATAATTTAAGAGGCTCAAAAGACTTTGTTGGGTGTAATTGAATGTTAGAATCAATTTCTTGGGTCAATGTTTTATCTAAGACCATGTAACTTGCATGTTTTTCGTTAGGGTAAATGACATGAACTTCATGTCCTAAGTCAACAAGATAATTGCTCAATTTTAACCATCGCTGAACACCAGCACCGCCACTTGGAGGCCAGTAATAGGTGATTATGAGGATTTTTTTATTACTCATCAATAAGGATGATGTTACAAATTTATTTTTTATGATAGAATGCTTGAGTTTATTGTGAGATTTATTTTAAATCCACTCCATGCCGCTAGATTTATAGATAGTATTTGTTTTGAAAATAATTTCTTCGAACTTGGCCATAAAGATTAACTTTGAGCTCAAATGAAAGTTGGGTTTGTTGTAGACAATGATTTCATAAACGATGGAAGAGTATTTAAAGAAGTATCCATTTTAAGTAGCAAATATGAGGTGAAGATTCTTTGCCTAAATTTAGACAAGAATTTTGTTTCTGAGTCAGAAGATATTCAGTCCATTTACATATCAAAATGGATTAAAGATAAACTTTTTGCACTGTCTAGTTGGTTGCCATTTTACAAATGGATTTGGGCTAGAGCGATAAAAAAATTTATTCTTGAAGAAAGTATACAATTACTTCATGTTCATGACTTATATATGGCTCCACCAGCTATTCATGCAATAAAGTCGAGTCAAAAATCAGTTCAATTGATTCTTGATTTACATGAAAATTTTCCAGCCACTATATTGACCTATAATTGGACAAAGGGTCGAATTAAAAACTTAATTACAAGACCTCATAACTGGGCCAAAAAAGAAAAAAATATTTTACATCATGTAGATCGTATTATCGCTTTGTCTAATGAATTTAAAGAAAGTTTATTGAAAAGATACACATCGTTAGATGCTAGAAAGATATTTGTTTTTCCCAATGTTGTTGATTTTTCGAGATTTAAAAAATTTGAAGTAGATAAAACAAAACAGAGAGATGATAGAGTGACTTTTTTCTACTTTGGTGTAGTTGCCGAAAGGAGAGGAATATTCGATACATTGGAAGTTTTTGAGCGTATTTTGTCGGATGAGCAAAATATTTTACTTCGAATAATTGGTCCCGTAGATAGTGCTGATAGGGATAGATTTCATAATTTTATTACTAAAGATTCTGTAAAAAATAATATTGAGTATGTAAAGTGGATTCCCATTGAAGATCTTCTAACAGAGCTCAATAGAGTAGATGTTTGTCTGGCTCCTTTCCATGTAAATAAACAACATAATTCAGGAGTGGCAAATAAGATATTTCAATACATGTATGCAGAGAAGCCACTAATTGTGTCCAATTGTACTCCTCAAGTTAAATTAATTAATGAAGCAGGATGTGGTTTAGTATTTACGTCTCAAGAAGAATATCTAAAATGTATGGTTTCATTGATTAATGAAAAAGATTCAAGAATTAGCCTTGGAAAGAATGCAAAAAAATACCTGCATGAAAATTATGATAGTGAAAATCATGCGGATGAGTTATTTAAAGTATATGACTCTATCTAGAGGTATTTTTTGTTTTTTGTTCCTGACTAGGAGTATTTCTCAATAAAATATCTGTTCATACATTTATTCTATCTCGAAAGAACATCATTATACACATTGGTAATTTTATTAGCAACTACCGCAGCGGAGTAAGTTGAGACAACATGTTGACGTATTTTTACAGGGTCATATCTTTTCTTGGTCACTGCTATAATAGCTCGTGCAAGATCTTCAGGATTATGGTCACAAATTAGACCAAGTCCTTCGTTTGTTATAATTCCTTCTGGACCACCAGAACTAGTAGATATACAAGGCAGTCCAACGGCTAAGGCTTCTATTAATACCACACCAAATGTTTCTTTTTTTGAGGTAAGTATAAAAATATCTGCATGATGCATTTGTGTTTTTACTGCTTCATTATCAAGGCTACCTGTAAAATTAATGCGATCTTCAACTTTTAATTCTTTAACAAGTGCCCGAAGCGATTCTAATTCTGGTCCGTCTCCTACAATGGTTAGGTTAAGTAACTTATTTATTTTTAAGGCTTCCGTAAATCCTAGAATTAATAATTTTTGCTGTTTTATTTCAACGCAATGGGCGACATGAAGTAGGTTGATTTTTGGGGATTTATTTTCAGGTTTTAATGTGAATTTATTAATATCTACAATATTTGGTATTGTAGTAAATGGGATAGTAAATTTACTAGTCAAATAGTCAGAAAAGAATGGACTAACAGCAATATTGAAACGGCTATTTAGGTATATTTTTTTTAAAAAATCATGTGATAGTCTAGTTTTATCATCATACAAATTCGATGAGTGCTCAGTTACAATGTATGGAATACCATATTTTTTAAAAATTTTTAAAGCAACAGCTCCCATCTCGTATGTCTGTAAGTGAATTAAGTTTGGTTTACCATAACTAGACACATATTTTCTAAAAAGTAGAAATAGTCTGTAGTTAACATATTGTCGCTTTATTCTGTATGGTAAAGGAATAGTGAATAAATATTTTATCCAAGTGATAATATTCCTATTGACATTCTTATTGGTAGAGAATAGAAGGTGGCTATTCTTAAAGAATATTTTTTTTAAGATGGGCTTTTGAATTATAGCAATGACTCCTAGCTTAATATTATTATCATATTGTGAAATAGCAGCTACTTGTTCTTTAAAAAATATACTTGAAATAGGGGCTAGCTTTGATGGGTAAGCTCTAGGAAGATGAACAATATGATGAGGTTGTTTCAATTCTTTAAATTTGCAAATAGAAATAGAAGTCAGCTAAAGACCCCGTTGTTCCATCTCCCGTGAATGGGTGCTTATTCTTAATGAATTTATCTAGCTTGAAATCTTTTGCATTTTTCTCTACCCAATTTGTGAATTTACGATGTCTAACATGTTTTATTTCTTTGTTTTCAAAGTTCTCATCCAAATTGGATGAATAAATAATCACATTTTTATGGTTTTTATTAAATAACTTTTTCATGTGACCTTCAAAAATGTCATCCTCGACAAGATGATAAATTACATCTAGGCTTAGAATAAGATCAGTTTTTTGAGGATTAAAATTAGATATGTGATCAAATTGCTTTGTTTCATCATTAGCAAATGTTTTAGAACAGGTCTTTAAAATAGTGTTGCTTACATCATATCCTTTGTATTTGGGGTACTTTAATAGCTTGAGTTGGTTTGCGTCACCGCAACCCAATTCAACAACAGAGGTTATTTTGTTTTCTTTGACAAATGAGTTCAATATCTCAGCCTTGAATTTAGCTAATTGATTATATGAACCAGAACCAGAGTTCCCGCCATCTTTATATCTTTTTTCCCAGTAGTCACTAGAGTTTTCAAAGTAGAACTTACTATACATTTTGGATGCTAATCGACTCAATATCGGACCAACAACTGGAATGTTTTTAACCTTCATGAGCACAAAATTATAGTTTTCTTCTATTTTTTTTACGTTTAATAATTTTTAGGTAAAATATTTAATAGTAAGGGGTGTTGTTTATATTGAAGCTAGATGTATTTTCGAAGCATTGCATGAGTTTGATGCTTCTGTTGATAACATTGTATACAAAATGAAATGGTGAGTATTTTTAGAAAAAATACATAACTATTTTTGGGAAAATGATAATTTGCCTAGGTTACAATATGCTGATTAAGAATATATCATAGTAAATTAATTGTGGGAGTAATAGCTAGACAAACATTAAAATCGAGTACTGTAGGATATATCGCTGCAGTTGTTGGTACTATTAATACCTTTTTTATCTATACTTTATGCTTTGATGCAGCAGAGTTGGGCAGATTCAGATATGTTCAGGAGGCAGGGATGGTGCTTGCTGGGTTTTTTAGCCTTGGAATTACTAATGTAATTGTTCGATTTTTCCCTGATTTTAGGGACAATAAAAGCAAGCATCATGGATTTTTGGGGTTTATAATGGTGGTTTTATTAGGAGGTGTCTTAGTATTTCTGTGTTTGTATTGGCTTACCTTTCAATGGTGGCCCTCAGAGTTTCAAGACAATTTTTGGTATATTTTTCTACTTTTTATTGCCATAATGTTTACCAATTCATTTTATTATTACTCTTCAAACTTTAGGCTTATCACAGTGCCTAATATTTTTAGAAACCTTTGGGTTAAAATTGGTCTTGGTTTATCTGCTTTAATCTATTTTTATTTTAGGTTAAGTTATGATAGCATCCTGTATATTGTAGTATTTGTATACATGGTAGCAATGTTTGGAGTGCTCTTTTATCTTCATTTAAAAAGAAATTTCTCATTCAATATTGAGTTTAAGTATTTTACGAAAAATAGGATTAAAAATATTGCCGTATTTGCTGGATTTGGTTTGCTAACCAGTCTCGGAAGTAGCTTAGCTACTAGATTAGACATTTTTATGGTTACAGATATGCTGAGTTTTAGCAAAACTGGGGTATATTCAATTGCAATGAGTCTTACCGGACTTATGGTGTTAGTGACTTCTCCTATGCTATCAATTTCAGGACCAATTTTAGCGGACTCTATAGCTAAGAATAATATTAACCATATTCTCGATATTTATAAAAAATCAAGTCTCAATTTATTTTTATTTGGTACGTTGTTTTTATTAGTGATTTGGGTGAATATAGATAGCATTTTTCAAATCATCCCTAATGGAGAAAAATATACTGAGGGCAAAATAGTAATTCTAATTTTAGGGTTAGCTAAACTAGCGGACATGGTAACTAGTGTGAACGGTTTGATAATCGGGTATTCAAAATATTTTAGGTTTAATTTATATGCTCTACTCCTTCTAGGGGTATTAAACATTCTTGCAAATCTCTTTTTTATTCCATTATTTGATATTGCAGGTGCTGCTCTTGCAACTTTTTTATCCATTACCTTATATAATCTAGCTAAAACTGTATTTATTTATAAAAAATTTGCTATTCATCCATTTCAAAAATCATTGGGTCATATTTTTTTACTTACCCTAGGGACTTTTTTTTTGGTAGATTACCTTGTGCAAATCAATAATCCATACATGTCAATTTTATTAAAGTCAATGTTGGTATTGATAGTATATGTAAGTATCAGTCTTCGGTTAAATTTTTCAGAGGATATAACACATCTTTGGGTTAAAATAAAAAATAAAATATTTACTATTATTAAATAATAGTGGATGCTTTCATTCAATAAAGATATTACTTTTGAAACCACTATTACACCATGTTAAACATTATCTTATTTGGACCTCCGGGTGCCGGAAAAGGAACTCAAAGTTCTAAGCTAATTGAAAAATACGGATTGGTTCATCTCTCAACAGGAGATGTGTTTAGGTATAACATAAAAAACCAAACTGAGCTTGGAGTATTAGCAAAAAGCTTCATCGACAAAGGGCAATTGGTTCCAGATGAAGTGACTAATCAAATGGTTAGGGATTTTATCGAAAGAAATAATAATAATCAGGGTTTTATCTTCGATGGCTATCCTAGAACAATTGCTCAAGGAGAAAATCTAGAGCGTATGCTTCAAGGTTTCAATACGCAAGTTACCAGTATGATAGCACTCGAAGTTGATGAGGATGAATTGGTTAGCCGTTTGCTAGAAAGAGGAAGGACTAGTGGAAGACCAGACGATCAAGATGAGTCGATTATCCGAAACCGCTTCAAGGTATACAATGAAGAAACATCTCCATTGGCAGATTTTTATGCCCAAAAAGGAAAATTTATAGCCGTGCAAGGGAAAGGGTCAATCGATGATATATTCCAACATCTTTGCAAGGCTATTGACGGTGCAAGCCAAGCATAATTGAGACTAACTACGTAACTGATTTACCATGAGCAATCAAAATTTTATAGACTACGTTAAAATTTGTGGCAAAAGTGGTAATGGGGGTGCAGGTAGTCATAGTTTTTTTAGAGACAACCTAAACGCCAAAGGTGGCCCAGATGGAGGAGATGGAGGCAAGGGTGGATCAATTATACTTAGAGGAAATTCTCAACTTTGGACTTTACTTCACTTAAAGTATAAACGCCATATTTTTTGCGAGCATGGAGCCCCAGGAAAGAAAAAAAATCAGACGGGCAAGAGTGGTCAAAATCAAATAGTAGAAGTACCATTAGGAACCGTAGCCAAACATCCAGAGACCTATGAAGTTCTCGGAGAAATCACGGAAGATGGTCAAGAGTTTGTTTTGTTGCCAGGGGGTAAAGGAGGTTTAGGAAACACCCATTTTAAAAGTGCTATCAATCAAGCACCCAAATACGCTCAACCAGGGCAACCTGGCCGTGAAGAATGGTTTATTTTGGAACTTAAAGTTCTTGCTGATATTGGACTAGTAGGATTGCCAAATGCTGGAAAATCTACTTTGCTATCTGTTGTTTCTGCAGCAAAACCAGAAATAGCTGATTATGCTTTCACTACGCTGACACCTAATTTGGGAATAGTAAAACACCGAGAGTATAAGTCGTTCATCATGGCTGATATCCCAGGTATTATAGAGGGTGCTAGTGAGGGCAAAGGATTGGGACACCGTTTCCTTCGTCACATCGAACGAAATGCTGCTCTCTTATTCATGATATCTGCCGATGACCAAGATATTAATAAAACTTATCGAGTTCTTCTAAAAGAGCTCGAAAAATTTAGTCCCGAATTATTGTTTAAAGAACGCCTATTGGCGATTACAAAATCAGATATATTGGATCAAGAGCTTGAGTTAGCAATTTCAGAGGAAATGGATGTAGATTGTGATTTCTTATTTATTTCTTCAGTTTCGGGTAAAGGAATTCAAGAGCTAAAGGATAAACTCTGGCTTACTATGAATAATTAGAAATATATAGCTTGAATATCGTAGTTTATTACAGCTCTATTTAGTTTGAACTTTATTTGCATATTCGATGAGATTAATAGACAAATTTATTTTTATCTTTCTATTTGCAGGTCTATTATTTATAAGTTTAAATAGACATTCTCGTCATCCAATTTTCACGTATCATTCTCAAATATTTGCAGATAAAGCAGGTTATCATATCTATTTTCCTGCATATTTCTATTATGATATGGATGCTGAAAATCTTCCTGATTCAATTGTCCAGAAAACAGGTACTGGCTTTCGATTAGAGAATAAAAAAATTATAACAAAGTACCCAATTGGTGTGGCAATATGTCAAGCTCCTTTTTCTCTAATTGCTTCACTTTTTGATTCTTTCTTAGGAATTGACAACAATTACGGATTTACAGAAAATCATCATTTAGCCCTTAATTGGGCTACTGCCATATGGGGTACAATAGGACTATTTCTCCTTTTTCTAAGTGCAGTCCATTATTGGAAACTCTCCCACATGCAAAGTTATATGCTAGTTTTAGGAATTTTATTTCTCTCTAATTTGCTTTACTATACAACACGAGATTGTGGAATGTCCCACGCATATTCATTTACTGTTTTTGCAGGAATTCAATACCTACTTTTAAAGATTTCTAATAATAAAAATATAAAAAATAAGGATTTTATATTGATTCTTATTTTAGGTTCTCTGATTCTTGTTCTAAGACCACTAAACTTAGTTTTTGTCATTTTCCCAGTGAGTTATATTCTTATTACTAAATGGAGTAATTTAAAAAAAATAGTTTTAGATGTTAATGTATGGGGGTGGCTATTGGGCTTTTCGCTAGCCAGTATCCCAGTTTTTCTTCAATTAGGTTACAATTATTATGCATATGGCAAACCTTTTGCAGATGGGTATGCTGGTGAAAGCTTCTCAAATTTTGGAAATTTGGATCTAATGAAATTTTGGTTTTCACCAAATAATGGAGCATTATTATATAGTCCGATTCTACTTCTCGTGTTTTTAGCTGTTATCAAGCAATGGCATAATAATAGAATAATGGCTTTTTATCTCGTTTATTTTTTAGTAATTAGTTTTACCTACGCTGGATGGTGGTCGCCAGAATTGGGATGTGGTTTTGGACATCGAGGTTTTACAGAACATTTAGCATTTTTTGCCTTGCCAATTAGCTTTATTCTGAAGAGTAACTCTATAAATAAGCTCAGAATAGCTCAAATTTTCATGCTAGCCCTAGCTGTATTACTATTTATTTCTCAATTTAATTTTGATGGATGTTGGCAATCAGATAATGCTTGGGATTGGGAACTTTTCATGCGTTCATTCAAACCCTAAAAATAGGTTCTTATTTCTCGAAGGTTGCTTATAATGTGACAATCTGGATTAGCAAAACCTTTTGAATCTTGTGTCAACCAAAATGCTTTCCATCCTGCATTGATAGCCCCTTTAATATCTGCATCCAAATTATCACCAATGTAAATACCATGATTAGATTCACATTTAGCATTTTTTAGTGCTGTTTCAAATACCAATGGGTGAGGTTTTTGTTTTCCCACATGTTCAGAAATGGTAACGGTTTTAAAGTAACGACCCAAGTCGGAATACTTTAATTTTTTATTTTGAGATTCCTCAAAACCATTGGTAATGATATGCAGTTCATATTGGTCTTGAAGGTATTCCAACGTTTCTCTTGCACCTGGAATCAATGCCGTTTTAGTGGGGCAGATCTCAACGTATTTTTCGCCAATGTCTTTGGGTATGTGTCGATTCTCAACTCCCATAGATTTAAATGTATCTTCAAAGCGTTTGGTCCGCAAGCTTGCTTTTGTGATTTCATGGTTGCGGTATAGTTTCCATAAATCGCGGTTGATTTTCGAGTAAATGGCTATGAACTCTTCCGAACTTGTTGGAGCTAGGAATTGAATCTGATAAAGCTCATAAAGTTCTTTGAGTGTTTCCTCAGCATTCGCCTCAAAATCCCACAGAGTGTGATCTAAATCAAAAAAAAGATGGTTGGGCATTGGTGCTAATATAGGCCAATAAAATAAACAGCAAGCTTAGTATTCATTTTGATTCATTGCTTCCTTTTTTTCTTCTGGAATTAAATTCCATTATCGAACTAATAATTATAGGACCTGATGCAGAAATAGCAGCAACTATAACACACTTTAAATTAATGTCTATTATGCCATTATCTAAATAGGTATATAGTAGGAAGAAAAAAAAGAATAAGAATAAGAAAAATATAAGGTGTTTAATAATTCTAGAAGTAATCATGTTTAAGTATGCGTTAATCTTTCAGTGTATCCAATTATAACATCAAAATATAGTATGTAAATGAATTTTAATAATTATTTTTTATAAAAATTAATGCAGATTTTTGTTTCATGAATTTTATAGACCCTCAGGTCTCTCAACTAATTGAATTAGCTATAGCAGAAGATATTGGCGATGGTGATCACAGTAGCCTTGGTGCCATTGCTTCTAACGAAAAAGGTAAGGCTCGATTGCTGGTAAAAGATGCTGGAGTGTTATGTGGTATTCATTTAGCCAAACATATCTTTCATCGATTGGATTCAGCATTAGTCTTTAAACCTTATGTTGAAGAGGGGAGTCAAGTAAAAGTAGGGGACATTGCATTTTCTGTCAGCGGAAGTATTCATAGTATACTTCAGGCAGAACGTTTGGTACTCAATTTTATGCAACGCATGAGCGGTATATCTACTTCAACCAAACGATTGGTAGATTTAATTGATGGTACGAATGCTCGATTGTTAGATACCCGTAAAACGACACCAGGAATGCGAATTTTTGAAAAATATGCAGTCTTTGTTGGTGGAGGTGTAAATCATCGGATGGGGCTTTTTGATATGGTCATGCTAAAAGATAACCACAATGATTATGCGGGAGGAATTACTGCAGCGGTAAATCAGACCAAAGCATATCTTAAAAATGAAGATAAGCCGTTAAAAATTGAAGTAGAAACACGCAACTTAGAAGAGGTTAAAGAGGCATTAGCTGTTGATGTTAACCGAATCATGTTTGATAATTTTACTCCTGAAGAGATGAAAAAAGCAGTGAGTCTAGTTGGGAATCAGTGTGAGACCGAAGCAAGTGGTGGCATTACTGAAAATACCATACGAAGCTATGCTGAAACCGGGGTTAATTTTATTTCGGTCGGTGCACTCACTCATTCTGTTAAGAGCTTAGATTTAAGTTTGAAGCAGTATTAAAACTAAGTTTTATTTTTTGGGTGGCGAAATCTGTTTTGGTCCCAATATTTTATCTTTTTTAAAACTATCTAAAACCTCTAATTAATTTTATAATTAATCCTTAAAAATTAATTTTATTTTGCACTCGTGTTAGATATCTCTCTCATAGTTGCAAAAGCTCAAAATGATGCCATAGGAAAGGATAATGACTTATTATGGAGAATTCGCGATGACCTTAAACGTTTTAAGAAACTTACTTCGCACCATGTGGTTATTCATGGCAGAAAAAGTTATGAGTCCATTGGAAAGCCTTTGCCGAATCGATCAAATATTGTAATCACACGCAGTAAATCTTATAAAGCTCCTGGAGCTTTTGTGTGCCATACATTTGATGAAGCTATAAATTTAGCTAAGAAACTAGAACACCACGGCGAAATATTTGTCATCGGTGGTGCAGAAATCTACCGTCAGTCATTACCTTATGTTAATCGTATGTACATCAGTGAGGTGAAGGCTGATTTCCACGATGCTGATGTTTTCTTCCCAAAACTAAACTATGATAATTGGCATTGTGTGGAGAAACAAGAATTTCAGAAAAGTGAATTCAATGAATTTGATTTTGATTTTCTAATTTGGGAAAAGAAATAAAATTGTTAGGGCTCTAGTCTACCGTAATATCTTGGGAAAGGAATGGTTTCACGAACGTGGTCCAATTTACATATCCATGCGACTAATCGTTCAAGTCCAAGACCAAAACCACTATGAGGAACGCTACCATACCTTCTCAGGTCTAAATACCATTGAAATACATCCATAGGTAGCTTGTGCTCGTTGATTTTTTCAACCAACCATTCTTCGCTTGTTTCACGTTCACCACCACCTACAATTTCACCATATCCCTCAGGAGCGAGTACGTCTACACCTCGAGCAAATCTTGGATCTTCTGGATTACGTTTCATATAAAATGCTTTGATTTCATGTGGCCAATCGTAAACCATAATTGGGCAGTCAAACAATCGGGTAAGTACGGTCTCATCACTTCCTCCAAAATCATTACCGTATTCAAAATTTCGG
>JAQWZS010000052.1 GCA_029253325.1 Bacteroidia bacterium | reverse complement strand
TATATCGGCAAGCGAGTCTAACTCTTTACCCATGGTTGATGACACATTTAACATTCTTGCTGCCGTACCATCCATAAAATCAAACAAGAGAGCAGCGATTGCCCAATATATAATCTCGTCAAATTTGAGTTGAGCAGCATGAATAATAATTATCAATCCGCAAAACAAATTAGCTAACGTGAGGAAATTAGGTATGTTATTTTTAATGTTCACCAACACAAAGATGTATGATTATTTTAATCTGTAGTAGACTATTTTTCTGACGATGCTTCTTGGCACTACTCTAATAAGTGTTGCCATCAAAGCGTTTCTTAGCCCATATATGGCAACAACCCGCCCTTTCATCATCATTTTATAGCCATATTTAGCTACATCTTCAGATGACGGAAATCGATTGGCTTTTGGGTTTTTTAACATTTTAAAATTAGCAGCTTTACCAAAGTCGCTTTCTGTTGGTCCTGGACAAAGTGCAGTGACCTGAATATTGTATGGTTTTAATTCTTCAGAAAGGGCCTCCGAAAACCCTAGCACAAAGTGTTTGGTAGCAAAATATACACTCATTAGAGGTCCGGGTTGAAAGGCCGCTACCGACGCCAAGTTTAGGACTTTTCCATGCTTGCGTTTTTTCATACCTTGGATTATCAAGTGCGTTAGCTTTGTAAGCGTCAAAATATTGAGATTAATCATTTCGGACTGTTTTTTAAAATCTGAGTTTATGAACTCTCCGTGATCACCATAACCTGCATTATTTATTAAATAGTCAACGGTTAAGTTCTTTTTTTCTAGAACCTTATACAGTTCTTCTGCAGCATTTTGAATAGACAAGTCAACACAAACTATATGAACTTTTATGCCGTGTTTGTTTTTAACAAACAAAGCGAGTTCATTTAAAAGCTTTTCGCTTCTGGCCACAGCAACGACATCAATACCGTGTCGAGCAAACTCTAAAACAAATTCTCTTCCGATACCCTTTGAGGCACCAGTTATTAATGCTGTCAAATATTCGGTTTTAGTTTAAATGAAACGAGGATCTGTTTCCATTTTAGTACTACATTGATTACATGTTCTAAGTGTCTCAGATCTATAAAATTCTCGGAATCGCGGTAAAAAGTCTTTTTCAATATCTGTTAAAGGAAACTTATACTCGTGTAACTTATTGTTGCAATTTTCACAAAACCACATAAGTCCGTCTTGCTCATTGTTCGTACGTTTACATTCAATAACTAACCCAATACTACCCTCGCTCCTCATAGGAGAATGGGGTACGTTTGCTGGTAGTAAAAACATTTCTCCCGCCTTGATTGGCACATCTACAGCTTTACCATTTTCTTGAATTCGCACATTGATGTCTCCCTCAAGCTGATAAAAAAGTTCTTCTGTTTCGTTATAGTGATAGTCTTTCCTTGCGTTCGGACCGGCTACAATCATTACGATATAATCGCCTGCATCTTTGTAAAGATTTCTGTTTCCTACCGGAGGTTTAAGTTCGTGTCGATGTTCATCGATCCACTTTGTTAGGTTGAAGGGTCGTCGTATGGTCATAGGTGAAAGTTTTAGGACGAATTTAGGGATTATCAAGCATATCTCAATATTAGAAGAATTTGTAGTACGTTTGCAATAGCAACTTTTAATTCAAAAATTATGGTATTGTTTTTAAATATGGGCGGAATGGAATGGGTCGTTATCATTTTTGCCATCCTTTTGCTCTTTGGGGGTAGAAAAATTCCTGAATTAATGAAAGGGTTAGGTTCAGGTATAAGAGAGTTTAATAAAGCAAAAAACGACGTTTCTGAGCAACTGAAGGAGGGGATGAAAGAGCCATCCAAGTCTGATAAAGCGGATGAGAAATAAGGTAAATGGTTACCAAAAAGTACGCCTCTTTAGCACAAATACAATTATTAATTAGTCAAGAAAAAACTTCTTGTTCTGAGTTGGCAGAGTATTATTTAAGCCAAAACAAGAAAAACAAACATTTGAACGCCATGCTGGAGGTGTTTGATAATGAAGTTTTATCTCAGGCAGCTTTAATTGATCAAAAAATTAAGGCTGGAACAGCTGGAAAATTAGCTGGAATGTTTTTAGCAATTAAAGACAATATCTGCTATAAAGGTCATCGGGTTTCTGCTTCTTCCAAAATTTTAGAAAATTTTAAATCAACTTATACCGCAACAGCTTTAAAGCGATTATTAGAAGAAGATGCAATTGTGATAGGGCGATGTAATTGTGATGAGTTTGCAATGGGAGCTAGTAATGAGAACTCTGCTTTTGGCCATGTTAAAAATGCAGCAGACGAGACAAAAGTTCCTGGTGGAAGTTCTGGCGGAAGTGCGGTAGCTGTTCAGGCAGACCTATGTTTAGTAGCTTTAGGGTCAGATACAGGAGGATCTATAAGGCAACCCGCATCTTTTACGGGTACAATAGGTCTGAAACCCACCTATGGTCGAATTTCAAGAAGCGGATTACTTGCCTATGCTTCAAGTTTTGATCAAATTGGTCCGATAACATCGAGTGTTGAAGATGCAGCTTTACTGCTTGAAATAATGGCGGGTAAGGATGAGTTAGATGCAACATCTTCTTCAAATAAAGTAGCACCACTCTTTATTGATAAATCCAAAAAATACAAAATAGCATACTCAAAAGAAGCATTAGAAAGTGAAGGTTTGGAGTTAAGTGTAAAGTCTGCTTATTTGGAGTTAATCAAAAATCTGGAAAATGACGGACACGATGTCGTTGAACAATCCTTTCCATTTTTGGAACAAATGGTTCCTTGTTATTATGTTATGACTACAGCAGAAGCCTCTTCAAATTTATCGCGATATAGTGGAATGTTGTATGGAACAAGAAGTGAGCAAGCTAAGGATATTGAGTCTACGTTTAAAAAATCTCGAAGCGAGGGTTTTGGCAAGGAAGTAAAACGTAGAATTATGACTGGAACATTTGTATTAAGTGCAGATTTTTATGAGGCTTATTATTCAAAAGCTCAACGAGTACGAAAGTTGATTCAACAAGAAAGTAATAAAATACTAGAAAATTTCGACTTCTTTTTATGTCCAACAACCCCATCAACAGCTTTTGATATTGATGGAGAGAAATCTAAAGACCCCATTCAAATGTATTTAGCAGACATTTTTACAGTTCAAGCTTCTTTGGCAGGATTGCCGGCAATATCGGTTCCAACTGCAATCCATGAAGGCTTACCAATAGGAATGCATTTAATGGGAAGGTCGTTTGAGGAGAATGATCTGCTCAATATGGCCAATATAATTTTAACTTATGATAGCTAGGCTTAGTTGGAAGCTAATTTTCTCAATCATCGCGTTTCACGCACATGCTCAAACAGATAGCATTCAATTCAGGCTAAAAGAGATTCAAGGTCAAGTTAGTCTTGATTACTCTCTGGCAGTATCTAAAAAAATCCAAGAATATACCACAAGCAGTTTTCAAAACACCCAAACAATATTTGATCGCTTTTTTTCATACGACAACCAATTGAAGCAAGTTTTTGAGCAAAGAGGTGTCCCTTTAGAATTAAGATTTGCGTGCATTTCTTTATCGAACTGTGGGCAACCTACCAATAAAAACTTAGCAAGGAAAGGTTGGTATAGTTTATCATACCAGAATGCAAGAAAACAAGGTCTTTTTTTGAGTAACTATATTGATGAACGATTTGATGTTATAAAATCAGCACAAGCTTTTTGTGATGCAATACTTGAAATTCACAAAAGATACCAAGACTGGAGAGAAGTTTATGTAGTATTTTGCACTGGAGATGCTCTGTGGCAAAAAGCTAAAATTTTAAGTGGGGATAGCACTAACAACTTTTTTTTAATTAACAATTGCCTCGAAACGCCATTCAAACAATCTTACAGCGATTATGTAGTTGCAGTTTATATTGCGGATTATTTCAATAGACGAGATTTGATAAAAACAGACCTTCAAGAAATAGCAAGTGTACCAATAGATCAGTTTATAACATTTGATAGAATTTCTAGAAAATTGGATGTTGATCTAAACCAGCTAAGATCAATAAATCCAATTTATAAAAAAGATATTATTCCCAACATAGACCGGCTTAATTATTTAAAAATCCCAACATCAAAAGTTGATTTATTTTATCAATTAAGGGACTCCCTTTTTACAGAGTCGAATTCCGATTCCGCTAGGCATTACCCCCTAGACAAACTTAAATCAAAATCAAGCACAAGTGGAGGGTTTGTGAATATAGTTTACACAGTAAGGAGCGGCGATGTTTTAATAAGAATTGCAGACCTTTATGATTGTAGCGTATCTCAAATTAGAAGATGGAATAATATTAGGGGAGATTATTTGCGAATAGACCAACGGTTAATTATTAAGAAACCATCAAGCCAACAAGCGTATTATAGACGAATCAACAAAATGACTAAAGCTCAAAAAAATAATATTATTAGAAAAGATTAATTCTAGTTTTGGAGCAAAGAAAAAGAGGTCATAAAAAGAGCATACAGCCCTGGATTGTGTTTGTATCACTTGTTTTTTTAAATTTAATTTTGGGTTGCATTGTTTGCTTATTTCCAAGCGGTGGAGTTCAAATAAATGATAAATTTTCTCTAAATTTTGTTTCTCTTGAAGAATTATTGGATCAAAAGGAAGCAAAAGTTGTAGACCTTGAAGAGGTGCTGAAAGGTGTTAAAACGGAAACAGAGGACACTATAAAAACTGAAGTTGTCAAGGTCGACACCCCTCAAAAATTAGTATCATTAAAAAGTCCACAGAAAAAAATATTCAGCAAGTGGTTTACATTGCCCGACAGCAATCCAGATATAATATCTTCTCTTTTGGTAAGAATTAAAGAGGAGAGTAAAGACAAAGTTGTTCGGATTCTTCATTATGGAGATTCTCAGTTAGAGGGAGATCGAATTACTAATTATCTAAGAAACCGACTACAAAAAAAATTTGG
>JAQWZS010000040.1 GCA_029253325.1 Bacteroidia bacterium | reverse complement strand
TCATTTAAGCATTATTTAAATGTGCCTGACTGGCTTGTTTCAAAAGAACCATTTGAACTTAAGCAATGTGAGCAATGTCATTTTGTATTTACGGCAAATGCCCCAAGCGAAAAAGAAGTCGGACCATATTACAATAGCGAAGAATATGTGGAACACTCAGACACTTCTAGTGGGTTAATCTACTCGATTTATCATATAGCTCGCCGAGCGATGCTTCGTTTTAAATACATAAAAATAAAGCGTCTTCACACAGGCAAAAAACTACTTGATGTAGGATCTGGCTCTGGTTACTTTTTGAATTTTATGAAGAAAAAGGGCTATGATGTAACGGGTGTTGAAATAAGTGAAAAAGCCGTTGCTCTTTGTGAAAAAAACTTTGGGATTAAAGCACACAGTCCATCTGAATTTCTTGAAGAAAAATTAGATGCCAATTATGATATCATCAGTCTATGGCATGTGTTTGAGCATGTTTATAGTTACAATGCTTATTTTGATTTGTTCTCTAAGTCATTAAACGACAATGGCTACCTCATATTGGCCCTACCTAATTGTGGCTCGCCAGACGCTAAAATGAATCAATCGTATTGGAATGGGTATGATACTCCAAGGCATCTTTGGCATTTTACCCCAAAAACAATTGAAATGTTTGCCCACAAACGAGGATTTAAAATTATCCAAAAGCATCGAATGCCTTTGGACCCGTTTTTTAATGTAATGGTTAGTGATTCCTATAAAGATAAGTTTACTTTCTTGCCCATTACACTTCTGAAAGGACTCTATTCGTACATTGCCTCATTGTTGAACATCGAAAAATCGAGCTCAATCATCTACATCTTTCAAAAGAATACTTAAAGCTTTGTGAACCTTTTCATGAAAACACGATCGTTTTCATAAATTTTAAGGTAATACGTACCCTTACTTAATGCTGAAACGTCCAATGAATTGTTGAAATTGACCTCCATCATTACTTTACCAGTCTGATTAATTACTTTCAACTTGGAATTTATGTTGGTATATCCATCAATTGAAATCTTTTGAGTGGTAGGGTTAGGATATAAATTAATATTCCAGTTTTCTAAATCAGCAATATTAGCCGAAGTGTTTTCTGCAATAGATATCGTGTCAATAAATACCTTATCTCCTCTATTATTTCCATTTCCATTGGCAGCCATTGCAGATACATAGAAAGTAACTGAGCCTGTTCCACTTGCAGGAGCAGTCCAATTAGCAACCCATGTCTGTTCGTCTGATGAAGAGCTGCTTGCAAATTTATGTGTAACTCTTAATCCACTATTCAGCGAATTCACTTGCGAATTATTTAAAAAAGTACCAACAGGGGTGCCGTTTTCATCCTCAGCCATCATCTCAAAACCCCACACTGATGTTCCCCCGTCTGAAACATTAATGGTAATATCATAACTCGAACCGGGTGCATACCCATTCGAAGGAACATTTGTAGAAATCATATTTTGAGGAGCTGGAGCTGACGAACTGTTATGACAGCCTCCATTAGTTGAGCAGGTTGCTCCATTATCTGAAGTTGATCCAGATCTTCCCCCAGGTGAGCCGCCTCTATTTGACATAAAAAATACAGCCAAAACCGATAGAATAGCTATATTAAGTTTAGTGTTACGTTTAATCATTTTAAATACTTTAGACATTTTAAATACTTTAGATTTTTCAAATCTATAAATATATAACCGCTTTGCCCATTCTATAATTTTGAAATTACCAACATTTGCCATATCTTCGCATTAAATATTACAAGAGTTGAAGGGGCGGTTGCCCCTTTTTTCTTAGCAAAATTTTGGGAGTAAAAGAACTCATAACAGGTATTATCGAAGAGGAATTAAATGACACTGATTCCTTTCTAGTTGGCGTTGATTCAAATCAAGCAGAAACAAGTATTCGATTTTTTATAGACGGCATTGAGGGCGTGAGCATTCAACTTTGTTCTCAACTGAGTCGTAAAATTTCTAGAATACTAGATGAAGAATACACCGATGACCAACCCATTCGTTATGAAATTTCTTCTCCAGGAGCAGAAGAACCATTAGTTGACTTAAGGCAATTTCACAAACACATTGGAAGAGAAATTGAGGTCGAACTAAATGACAATGAGATTATTCAAGGTGAACTTACTCAAGTTCTTGATGATGCCATTCAATTGACAATAGCCGTCTCCAAACATAAAACTGAAGAAAAAACAATTGTTTTTGACCAAATAAATAAAAGCACTGTAAAAATATCCTTTAAACGAAAAACGAAATGAGCTTACAATTAGTAGAATCGTTCTCAGAATTCAAAGAATTTAAAAACATTGACCGAGCCACAATGATGAGGGTCTTAGAAGATGTATTTAGAACCATGATCCGAAGAAAATACGGGTCAGACGATAATTTTGATGTCATTGTAAACACCGATAATGGTGATTTAGAAATTTATCGTAATCGAGAAATTGTTGATATGGGTGAAGTTGAAGATCCCAACAAAGAAATTAATATCGAAGATGCGAAATTATTGGAGGATGATTACGAGATTGGAGAAGAAGCAATTGAAGAAATTGACATGGCAACCTTTGGACGTAGAACAATTCTTACTGCCAGACAAACATTGTTATCGAAAGTTCTTGAGCTTGAAAAAGATGAATTCTACAAAAAATACAAAGATCGTGTTGGAGAAATCGTAACTGGTGAGGTTTATCAAATCTGGAAAAACGAAATCATGATCTTGGATGATGAGGGTAACGAATTAATTCTACCGATACGCGAAATGATACCTAGAGACTTCTTTAAAAAAGGAGACACGGTAAGAGCTGTTATCCTTCGTGTAGAAATGTACAATTCTAATCCAAAAGTTATTCTTTCTCGAACTGCACCTGATTTCTTAGAACGATTATTTGAACTTGAGGTTCCAGAAATACTAGACGGATTAATTACCGTTAAGAAAATTGTTCGTGAACCAGGTGAAAGAGCTAAAGTAGCTGTTGAAAGCTATGATGATAGAATCGATCCTGTTGGTGCATGTGTTGGTATGAAAGGTAGCAGAATACATGGCATTGTTCGTGAGCTTAAAAACGAAAATATTGATGTAATTAACTTTACTTCTAATATTCAACTCTTAATCCAACGAAGCCTTAGCCCTGCTAAAGTTTCAACAATTAGCATTAATGACGAAACAGGGAAAGCAGATGTTTTCTTACCTGCCGACCAAGTTTCACTAGCAATTGGTAAAAGAGGTCACAACATTAAACTTGCCGGAAAATTAGTGGGTTACAATATTGATGTTTACAGAGAAACCAATGAGGATGAAAATGTTGATGTTGATTTAAATGAATTTACTGACGAAATCGATGATTGGATTATTGATGAATTGAAAGGAATTGGTTTAGACACGGCAAAGAGTGTACTAGAAATGAGTAACGAAGACCTTATTGCAAGATCAGAGTTAGAAGAAGAAACGATAGAAGAAATAAAGAAAATACTAGAGGCTGAATTTGAATAATAATGCTTTAAAAACATAAAGTATTATTTTCGAACACGGCTAGACAATAGATGGTTGGAAAGAAAAAGACATATCGAGTTAACAAGGTTGCTACAGAATTCAATGTAAGTTGGAAGACAATCATTGAACATTTGACTGAAAAAGGATTTGAGGTAGAATCAAAAATAACTGCTAAGTTAGATGAAAGCATGTATCAAGATTTATTGAGCTTTTATCAGAAAGATAAACTAGCAAAAGAAGAATCTCAGCAATTAGAAATTAACATCCGAAAAGATGCTCAAACACAAGCAATTAAGGAAACTAAAAAACAAGAAGCTCCAAAGCCTGAAATAGCTCCAGAGCCTACTATTTTTATAAAAGATACAACGCTTGGATCTAAAAAAACTCCAGAAGAAGAAAAACCCGAACCAGTAAAAGAGCCAGAAGCTCCTGAAGAGAAACCCACTGCACATACTCCAGTAGAAACAGAAAAAAGTTCATTAAAGGTTGTTGGTAAAATTGATATCAAAAAGCCAGCAAAACCCGAAAAACAATCTAAACCTGCCCCTGAGATAAAGACTCCTAAACAAGCTGTTAAAAAAGAGGAAGAGCCGGAAAACCAAGAAGAAACAAAAGAAGTTGTTGAAACCGAATACAAAAAGCTTGAAGGCACAAAAGTATTGGGTAAAGTGGAAATTAAACCTCCTGTAAAAAGAACTAAAACACCTCCTAAAGGGAAAGACGAACCTAAGAAAAAACGTAAAAGGATTCGAGGTGAAAAAGTAATTGCAGATAAATACCGATCTGACAGACAAAATAGAGCAGGCGGCAACCCGAATAAAACTGAAGTTTCGGAAAAAGAAATTCAGGATAAAATTAAAAAGACACTTGCCCAAATGTCATCTGGCAAACAAACCCCTTCACATGGTGGTAAAGTCAGACAAAAAGCCCGTAAGTTTAGAAGAGAGGAACACAAAAAGAAATGGGAAGAAAAACAACTTCAAGATATCATTGAAAGTAAAATCTTGGATGTTACTGAATTTGTAACTGCTAATGATTTGTCTAACATGATGGATGTTAGTGTTAATGAGATTATCGGTGCTTGTTTCTCATTGGGAATGATGGTATCAATCAACCAGCGTTTAGATGCAGAAACCATACAAATTGTTGCGGAAGAGTTTGGATATGAAATCAACTTTGTTGATGCAGATGAAACTATCGAAATAGA
>JAQWZS010000015.1 GCA_029253325.1 Bacteroidia bacterium | reverse complement strand
ACATGTTCAATTGCTTTAAGAACAGCAGTAGATTGAATACCTAATTTTTTGAGTTCTAGAATCAGTTGGTTGCGTTGACCTTTATGTTTGTATGTGTCTTTGAGCAAGTGTTTAGTTTTTAATACGGCAAAAATATCATTGTTTTTAGCTCAAAAGAAATTACCCTTTAATTCGTACTATAATTCATATCAAATAAGTGCGAGTTGGAATAATAGGGACAGGTAATTTTACAAAAAGCGTTTTTGACGCTTTACAAAAAGAGGATTACCTCACAGTTGTTGGAGGATATGAATCCATAAAAGCTGACGGTTTTATAAACTTTGACTCAGTAAATGACTTAATTGATGCAGTGGATATAGTTCTAGTTTTGGACTTATTGTCTTGCGATTACGAGCGTTTTTCTGAAGTTTTAAAATATGGCAAACACCTCTATATTGAAAGCCCAGGTTTGTTGGGAAGACGTGATTTAAGTCGTTTAGAGTTGTTGGCCAATGAGGCTAGCGTTTCTCTTCAAATTGGACTTAAACAACGATTCTATAGTTTTCTTGATGACTTAAGTAAGTATGAAGTAGTTCCAAGAATTATCGAATCACGTAGACATGTTAAGTTTAATTCTAAATCTACACAGCTGAGTGTATTGGAAGACTTGATGGTCCATGATGTAGATGTTGCCTTAAAACTTGTAAACTCAGATGTGAAGTCTGTTTACTCGACGGCAGTAGGTGTTTACTACAAAGACCCAGATATAGTTCATACTCGAATAGAATTTTATAATGGATGTGTTGCTAATTTATCGGCGAGTAAAATTGCAGATAAAGAAACACATAAAACACAGATATTTCAGAAGAATGTGCATTGTTCCATTGATTATATGAATCAAGTAATTAATGTTCAAAGTAGTCAGTTAGATTCAGGAGAATTTAGAGAGGATTGGGGGAAACGGACAAAATATAATCAGAAAAAAGACGATTATATCTTCATGTTAAAAAGAGAAGTTTATTCTTTTTACGACTCTATTACAAATAATATGGAGCCAATTGCTGGGATTTCGCAATATTTGCAACTTCAGTCAGTGACTGACAAAATAAAAGAGCAATTAGAACGCAACTTCACAACCAACGTATAACTCAATTCCTATTTTTAATAGGATTGTTTCTTGCAATTTCAATTTTTAGTAGTTGTGATAGTGAAGAACAGGTACCTTCTTATGTTTTTATACCAAGTATTGAGCTTGAGACAGATGCAACACAGGGAGATAACTCACAGGATATTGTTGATGGTTGGGTGTATTGTGATGGTATTTTGATAGGTGTTTTCGAATTGCCTGTTCGCGTTCCAATATTGGAGTCAGGGGAGCACACGATAACGGTTGTCCCTGGTATTAAAAAGAATGGTTTATTTGACCAACGGATAACATATCCATTTTATTCACCTTTTGAAGAAAAAATTCAGTTAGTTCCGACAGCTGTTGATACCATTAGGCCCATTATTAGGTATAGAAATAATGTGACTTTTAGTTGGTTGGAAGACTTTGAAGACAATGCGATTTCGGTGGAGAAAAGTGGATCGAATACTACTACCGATAGTATGTTTATTACCAATGATCCTGTTCATGTTTTTAATTATGATGGGCTAGAAAATAAATATTCTGGTCAGGTTAATATTCCATCAGAGTTTCAGATTTTTGAGAATGCTACAGTACAATTGTATGAATTGCCTCGAAAAGGTGTGGACGTTTTTTTAGAAATGAACTTTAAGTGTAATACAGAATTTACGGTAGGGGTTTACCCTGTTACTGGAAGTTTTATAAATGGAGTCCCTATTGTGAATTTCTATTCAACAGAGGACAATCAGGGCGAAATGCAATGGAAAAAAGCCTATGTGAGTCTAAAAGAAGACATCAATAATCCAGAATATAACGGAGCAACATTTCGTGTTTTTTTCAATGCTCAGACAAATGGCGAAGGAGAAAAACAACTCTTTTTTGATAATCTAAAATTGATACACTTTTGAATAAAACCAAACTCATTATTAAATATCTAGTTTTAGATTTTTTTGCTGCTATGGTTGCATGGGGTGCTTTTTTTATTTTTAGGAAGTGCTATGTTGATGGTATATACAATTCATATTATCTAAGATACGTGTGGACAGACCATAAACTGTACATTGGTATAATTGTAATTCCATTGTTTTGGTTAATTCTCCATGGGTTAATAGGATTGTATCGAAATGTATATCGAAAATCTCGTTTAAGAGAATTTTTACAAGTCATGACTACCAGTGTATTTGGAGTTTTGATTTTATTTTTCACCTTATTATTAGATGATGAAGTATTAGAATATAGAAATTACTACCAATATGTCACGGTCTTATTTGTATTACATTTTGGACTTACAGCCATATTACGTTTTGTTTTATCATCGCGTATTGCACATCAAATCAAAAGTAGAAAGATTGGTTTCCCAACTATTTTAGTTGGTTCTGGTCCACGAGCTCAAAAAATATACGATGAATTAATTTCAGCTAAGAAATCCGAAGGGCATTTTTTTGAGGGTTATGTTAATATCAATGGGGAGAAGACCAGTATTGTTGGATTGAAGAAATTGGGATCCAAAAATGATTTAATTGAAATTATCAAGGAGCTTAAAATTAAAGAGATACTCATTGCCATCGAAGAAAATCAGAAAATGGAGATAGCCGAGATATTATCTATTCTTGATGGTGAAAACATCGTTATCAAAGTAATCCCAAACTTATACCAACATTTAGCGGGGATGGTCAAAATGGGAAATGTTTTTGGAGCAGTACTCATAGAGATAAAAATTGATGTATTGCCTCCTTGGCAAAAATTCATTAAGCGTCTTTTTGATATCTTAACATCTATTTTAATTTTAGTCTTAGGTTTTCCATTTTACCTATTAATAGGCTCGTTGGTTAAATTTAGTTCAGAAGGACCTATATTTTTCATGCAAGAAAGAATCGGACTAGGAGGTAAACCATTTAAGATATTTAAATATCGAAGCATGAGGGTGGATGCCGAGGCTAAAGGACCACAATTGAGTAAGGAAAATGATCCAAGAATAACCGCAATAGGTAAGTTGTTGAGAAAAACAAGAATCGATGAGTTTCCGCAATTTTGGAATGTTTTGAAAGGAGATATGAGTCTAGTTGGTCCACGGCCAGAACGACAGTTTTTTATAAATCAAATTGTAGAAAAAGCTCCTCACTATAGAAGACTTCATCGAATAAAACCAGGAATTACCTCCTGGGGGCAGGTAAAGTATGGATATGCTGAAAATGTAGATGAAATGGTTGAACGATTGCAGTATGACCTCCTTTATCTTGAAAACATCTCTATTATACTCGACCTTAAAATTTTAATTTACACGGTTCTGATTATGTTTCAGGGTAGGGGTAAATAGAAACGATTTCTTCTAAATTCGATATATGGCAGTCTAAACTCTATAAATGTTATTTTAATTAGGTTCCTACTCGGATATATTTGTGCCTAATAAATTTTAATGAATATGAAAGAATTAATGCTAATTACCACTTTACTTATCATAGTAGGGTGTAGTCAAGAGAACAAAGACCACAAAAACCATGAGGATCATCCGATTGCATTCGATATCAATTATATTGATTCAACTACGAGTCCGTGTGAAAATTTTTATCAGTATGCCATTGGTAATTGGCAAGCAAATAATCCAGTGCCAGAAACTGAAAGTCGATGGATGGCATTCAATATATTGAATGAAGAAAATCGAAAAAAGCTACTAAAGATAGTAGATGATGTTGCTCAGAACGATAATGTAAAACAAGGTACGGAAGAGCAAATGATTCGTGATTTTTATCGTTCGGGTTTGGATACCCTTGCTATTGAGTCCAAAGGGATCAGTGAAATAAGTGATTTCTTGTTACGTATTGATAACGCAACAAGTATTGCTGATATTCAGGAATTATTTGGAGTGCTATCACCAATTGGCATTAATACGCCTATAGGTCTTTACATTTCTGCGGATAGTAAAAACAGTAAGATGAATATTGTTTATGCAGGACAATCCGGACTGAACTTACCAGATCGAGATTATTATTTGAATGAAAATCCCAAGTTTCAAGATATACGAAAAGCATACGTAGAACATATTAATAATATGATGCATATGGCTGAAGACACTACTAGTCCAGGACAGAATATTTTGGACCTTGAAACAGCACTTGCAGAAATTAGCTGGAGTAGGTTGGAACGAAGAGATCCTAATAAAAGATATAACAAGAAGAACCTTGAAGACTGGGATAATAGCTTGAACGTTATCGATATTCAATCCATTTTGAGTAATCGTGGCTTTGGTACATTTGATACGATCATTGTTAGTCAACCATCTTTTTATGATGCCTTGAATGATTTATTAGTGGAACAACCGATATCGTCATGGAAGTCTTATATGAAATGGAATGTTGTAAGCTCATTTGCCTCATTTTTGAACCAATCCATGGTTGAAGAACGTTTTTCATTTTACAGTAAAAAACTTCGGGGCACTCAAATGATGAAACCCAGAGATGAGCGTGTCTTTTCTGTTATTAATCGTTCGTTAGGTGAACCATTGGGTAAGTTATTTGTGAAATCTTATTTTGATGAAGAAAGCAAGCAGTACATGACCAATATGATTGAAAACCTCAGAACTGCTTACCGAGAGAGGATCAATGATTTGTCATGGATGAGTTCAGAGACAAAAGAAAAGGCATTGAAAAAATTAAATGCATTTACCTATAAAATTGGATATCCTGATCAATGGAGAGATTATAGTAAACTAATCATTGAATCGGATAGCTATATTCAAAATATTATTCGTGTTCGAAAATTTGGATATAACCGTATGCTTGAAAGACTTGGCAAACCTGTAGATAAGAGTGAGTGGTCTATGTCACCACAAACGGTTAATGCATACTATAGCTCAAGTAACAACGAAATTGTTTTCCCTGCAGGAATACTACAGCCACCGTTTTTTCATAAAACTTTTGATCATGCCATTAATTACGGTGGGATAGGAGCGGTGATAGGTCATGAATTTTCTCACGGATTTGATGACCAAGGAAGCAAGTTTGATTGGGATGGGAATTTAAATTCCTGGTGGACGGAAGATGACCGTGAAAAGTTTGATCAATTGGCACAAAAATTAGGTAAGCAGTACGACAGTTACTCACCTGTAGATGGAATGAATGTGAATGGGAAAATGACCATGGGTGAAAATATTGCAGATTTAGGGGGTGTTACTTTAGCTTACAATGCTCTTCAACTTGAATACAAGGAGGATACACCTGAGGATATTGACGGTTTTACATGGCAACAACGTTTCTTCCTTGGATGGGCGAATGTATGGAAAGGAAATATTAAAGAAGAGGAAATGGTAAACCGATTAAAGTCAGATGTTCATTCTCCTGCGGAGTATCGTGTATTAGGTCCTTTAGTCAATTTTGAGCCTTATTACCAAGCATTTGGAAGTTGTGAGACCGGTACAATGTACAAGCCAGATTCTAGTCGAATAGCTATTTGGTAAAACCAAGGTAATTATTTAATAGTCAGAGTATGTAAGCCTTTTTGTGCTTATTTTACCGTCTTATTTGTCTTGATTTTATTGTAATTGTTTGTGGTCTAATATTATGTCTGTCTTTGTCAGATAAAGCGAATATTAGTTGGTCTCCAACCTTCACTCGATCCATATAATAATATACATCATCGAGAATATAACCACTATATTCCTTAGACGAAGTCTCATTGTCTGAAGTCGAAATGTGAGTTATCGTATAAGGTAGGTCTTTGAAGTATCCACCTCCGATTCCATGGTTACAAGAATTATAACCAAATTTATAGGTAAAAAGCGTATAAATATCTTCTTTAGTCATGGCTGTATCATTGTCGAATGTAAAAAAATGGATGCAGCTATCATGGATATTTACTAGTGTTTTAAGGTCATCATTCTGTGCGAAACAAGTTAAAGTTGTTAGGTATATTAGAATTACTAATAGAATGTTCTTTGTCATGATTAATCATTTTCAAGGTTCAAGACACAAATATACTCATCTGTTAGATGTGCCTTGAATTTGACTCAGAATGATTTTGAGGAATCTAGTATACCTTACTTAATAACCTCTAAGGCAATATTGGAGAAGGAGGCATGTGTTTTGAAATCTTCAATGATCTCTTCTACATCAGGGTGTATGTAGGTAGTTCGTGAAGCATCTACAATAACCTTTGTACCATCCGGAATGTTATCCAATGTATTCATGATACTCGCCTTGTTTAAGAAGGTAACATTCTCAGTTAATAAAATATGGTGTACTTGTCCTTCATCTTCGATGTTGATTTGGTATGGTTTTTTGTAATTGATGTATAATATTTCAAATACTGCAACCACAAGACCAATACTTACTCCCCAAAGAAGGTCTTTGAAAAGAATGAGTAATATGGTGATAATGAACGGAAGAAACTGGCTCATACCCGCATTCCACATTTGTTTAAATGTAGCTGGTTTAGCTAGTTTATAACCTACTAGAAGAAGTATTGCTGCCAAACTTGCTCTTGGAATTAAGTTGAGAAGCTCTGGAACAAATCCAACAAATCCTAGTATTAAAAAGCCATGAAATATAGCAGATAGTTTACTCTTACCTCCACTTTGTATGTTAGCTGAACTTCTTACAATAACCTGGGTGATGGGGATACCACCGATAAGTCCTGAAATGATATTTCCAATTCCTTGAGCTTTCAGCTCTCGGTTAGTAGGGGTTACATTTTTCTCAGGATCAAGTTTATCCGTAGCTTCCACACAAAGCAATGTTTCTAAACTGGCAACAATCGCTATGACTAGAGCTGTTTTCCAAATGAGAACATTATTTAATGCTGTGAAGTCAGGAAAGTTAAAAAAGCTAATAAACTCACTGGAATTATTAGCAACAGGAACATTCACTAAATGTTCGGAAATCATCTCAAACCGTCCACCTTCAAATCCTACAACCAACGCTATACCTGCTAAAATAGCCACAAGAGGACCTTGGATAATATTAAATATATAATGTTTGCGAATAAAATTTTGTTCCCAAAGTATCAGAATTATAAGTCCCACGGCGGCTATTATACTAGCACCTAGGTCGGGATTACCCACAGCATTTAAAATTTCTGAAAAGGTATTTTCTCCATCAATTTGAAAAAATTCAAAGTCACCTTCGATGTCTTTATCATACCCAAGGATGTGGGGTAATTCTTTTAGAAAAATGGTGAGTCCAATACCGGTTAACATTCCTTTAATAACTGAAGAAGGGAAGTAGTATCCAATAATTCCTCCCTTCAAAAATCCGAGTATGATTTGAAACACACCTGCAAGCAATACAGCAAGCAAAAACATTTTAAATGCTTGTGGAAATAAGTCTTGGTTTCCTGAACCAGTTGAAATAGAATTTTTGATTTCTGCTATAGAGTCATAGACGATAACAGCTAAACCTGCAGCAGGACCACTGACTCCTAGTTTGGATCCACTTAGAAGTCCGACTATAATACCACCAACGATTCCTGCAATTAGCCCAGAAAATGGAGGAACACCACTCACTGCAGCTATACCTAAACAAAGAGGTACTGCCACAAGAAATACAACAATTCCAGCTGGAATGTCTGATTTTAGATAGTTAAATTTATTGCTCATGCTTTGGGTCAAAAATATTTATAATTATAACTTATTTTAATGCAATTTGTTTGATATTTTTTTTGATAAATTTTATGTTTAAACTTTTTCAATTCCTAACCCTTCTCGGATAATTGAAATTTCTCCTGTGGAGGCTTCAATTACGGTAGTACCTGTATTTTTACCAGCACCGCCATCGACAATAAGATTAATTTTATCTTGCCATTTTTCATAAATCTCATAGGGTTCAGTGAGGTATTCTTGTATCTCATCTTCCGAATGAATAGAACTTGATATCAAAGGATTGCCAAGTGCAGAAATCAAGGCCTGACAAATAGAGTTTTCAGGTACGCGAATTCCAATGGTCTTTTTATTCTGTCTGAAAATTTTAGGAATATTATTGCTTGCTTTTAAGATAAATGTAAATGGGCCTGGCAACAATCTTTTCATGAGTTTATACAGTGGATTGGGTATGGTAGATGTATATTTTGATAGATTACTTAAACCATCACATAGAATGGATAGATTCGCTTTGTTTGGCTTTTTCCCGATTTGCTTACAAATCTTTTCGAGTACATCCCGGTGATTCAAATCACCCACAATGGCATAGATACTATCAGTAGGAATAATCGCTAAATCTCCATTTTTCAGAGCATCGACAATGGTTTGGATGCTTCTTTGATCAATGTTGTGAGGCCTTATTTCAATGAGGGTACCCACAATTTATATTAGGATAAAACTTGTTTTACCTTATCTGCAGCTTCTTGTAAGACAATAGCAGACTCTACACGAAGACCACTCTCATCAATGATTTTCTTAGCTTCTTCAGCATTGGTACCTTGAAGACGTACAATAATAGGTACGTTGATTTCTCCAATGGATTTATATGCTTCTACTACTCCGTTTGCCACACGATCACAACGAACAATTCCACCAAAAATATTGATGAGTATAGCTTTTACATTTGGATCTTTCAAGATAATTCTGAATCCAGCTTCTACTGTTTGGGCATTTGCTCCCCCTCCAACATCAAGAAAGTTTGCAGGCTCACCCCCGCTTAATTTAATGATATCCATAGTAGCCATGGCAAGACCAGCTCCATTCACCATACATCCAACGTTTCCGTCAAGTTTGATAAAATTAAGGTGATGCTTTTTAGCTTCAACTTCTGTTGGGTCTTCTTCACTTTCGTCTCGAAGTGCCGCATAATCTTTATGTCTGTATAAAGCGTTATCATCCAAGGATACTTTACTGTCTACAGCAATGATTTTATCATCAGATGTTTTTAATACTGGATTTATTTCAAACAATGATGCGTCAATACCCACATATGCACTATAAAGTGAGTTGACAAATCGAACCATCTCTTTGAAGGCATTTCCGCTTAGGCCTAGATTAAAAGCAATTTTACGTGCTTGAAATCCTTGCAATCCTAGAGCTGGATCGATAAATTCTTTGTATATTTTTTCAGGAGTATCGTGAGCTACTTGCTCGATGTCCATACCACCTTCAGTGGTGTATATGATTACGTTTTTACCAGTGCTTCTATCGAGCAAAACACTCATGTAGTATTCGTCTGGCTCATTTGCACCAGGGTAATATACATCTTGTGCAAGCAATACCTTTTTGACCAACTTTCCTTCTTTACTCGTTTGTGGAGTAACTAGGGTCATGCCTAGAATGTTGTTAACAACCTGCTGAAGTTCTTCATCATTTTTGGCTAATTTGACACCGCCACCTTTTCCACGTCCACCCGCATGGATTTGAGCTTTGACAACCATCCAATCAGTACCCGTTTTTTCTCGTAATTCGGCACCTGCTTTAATAGCATCTTCTTTTTTATCGATGACGATTCCTTCTTGGATGGCAACTCCGTATGACTTTAGTATTTCCTTTGCTTGATACTCGTGTATATTCATAATTGAGCTGCAAAAATAGACGACGAAAGGAGTTAGGAAACCATTATTAATAAAAAGTTGAAATCATCACGAAGGATGTTCTCAATACAAATGATTAATTGTGATTGTGCCCTTCATGATTTTCTTCGGGGTTATAGGGTTTGGAATAATAGGACTTAATATCTTTTGAAGGAGCTACCATAACCTCAAATACAAGATTAATGGGTCCAGCATTACTTTCTATATTGATTCCTTTAGCCTGATATCCCGGGCGATCGTGCGTATCAAAATTTGCAACAATGGAGTCTTTCGCTCCTGGTTTTATCGGGTATTTGGGATATTCTGCTATGGTACATCCGCAGCTTGGAGCAACTTTGTTCAATATCAAATCAGCATTACCAGTATTGGTGAAATAATATACTGTTCTGACCATGGTTCCTTCCTTCACTTCATCGAGTTGTTTTCCTTTTTCGATAAAGGTAGCCTCAGGTCTATTTTGTGACCATGCAATCTGACCAAGTAAAATTCCGAATAAGAGTAATGCATTTCTCATCATGCAAATATATGATTCGTGAATCATGATTACTTATTCTTTCGAGTGTTATACCATTTGATAGCGTCATCAGCATTTTGGTATTCCAATGGCACCACTTCTTTTCCCTTGTAGTCGATGAAGCCTACGTGTTTACCTTTTTTAACCATAGCCCATCCATCGTGGTACATATCGAATAGTTCGATTTCATAGTAGATGGTTGGGACCACTTCTTTTCCGTTGTAGTCAATGAAGCCTACGTGTTTATCTTTTTTGACCAAAGCCCAGTCTTTATGGTACATATCGAATAGTTCGATTTCATCATACTGTTTTTTATGAGATTCTTGTATGGATTGAGACCAACTAACGTTAGCCAATAATAATAGTGCTAATGAAATAGTAAATAGAGCTTTCATACCTCAAATCTAGATTAAAATCAATTATTCTAGATTTATCACAAAGGATCCACGTCAATAATTATTCTGGATTTGTTGAATTCTTTGGCCTTTTCGAGTTGTTGAATTGCTTGAGATAATTTTGATTTATGTGTTCTGATAGAGCCACCTTGATTGGGAATTTTTAGTACAAAATTGATGATATACCAGTTTCGAATTTTCCCAACATAGGGCTTTTCAGGTCCTAACAAATTAGAACCAAAAAAAGTACTGAGTTTGTTTTTTGCGATTACCCCAAGATGGTATAATTCAAGGGCATCTTTGTGTTTAATCGTTATTTTGATTAGACGATAAAAAGGAGGGTAGTTGAACTTCTCACGTTCATCGAGGTCGGTTTGGTACATACCCAAATAATCATGATCAACGATTCTTTGGATGATGGCATGATCAGGCATGGAAGTTTGAAGGTATACTGTACCCAAGTCTTTTTTACGTCCAGCTCTTCCTGCTACTTGTGTGATGAGTGAATATGCTCGTTCGTTGGATCTAAAGTCAGGAAAACTGATAATGTGGTCAGCATTGAGTATGCCAACAATAGTTACATTTTCAAAATCGAGTCCTTTGGCGACCATTTGTGTCCCGATGAGTACATCAATTTTTCCCGAAGCAAATTCATCTATGATTTTTGTGTGAGCATTCTTTAATCGGGTGGTGTTGTAGTCCATACGACGAATGGATAATTCGGGAAGGTATAGCGATAGTTCATCCTCGATTCTTTCGGTGCCATATCCAATAAGCTCAATTCCTTTATTACCGCATGAAACACATTGGTTGACTACTTCTTGCTTGAATCCACAATAGTGACATCGAAGGTTTTCTTGATACTTGTAATAAGTGAGCGAAATATCACAATTTTGACATTTTGGAGTCCATGCACACACATTGCATTCCAATACAGGAACATATCCCTTTTTATTTTGGAAAAGGATGGTTTGCTTGCCTTCTTTTTTTGCATTTGCTATGGCTTCAATGAGTGTATCGCTGAAGATGCCCCTTATTCTTTTCTGCTTTTTTTGAACCTTCATATCAATCACTTCAATTTGTGGTAGTTTAGAGTGATTGTGGCGTTGTGTTAGGCTAACAAGTTGATATTTGGATTGATGGGCATTAAAGTAGCTTTCAATTGCAGGTGTGGCACTACCAAGTAAGATAGGTATTTGCTTTTTGTGTGCCAAGAATAAGGCTTTATCTCTAGCATTAAATCGTGGTGCAGGTTCGTGTTGTTTGAAACTGCTTTCATGCTCCTCATCGATAATGATGAGTCCAAGGTTTTTAAAGGGTTGAAAAATGGCACTTCTGGTTCCTACAATGAGGTATGATTCTCCAGAGGCAATAGCTTGGTAAATTTCTACGCGTTCATTGTTGGTGAATTTGGAATGAGACACCAAAAGTTTTTTGCCGAAATACCGCTGCAATCGTATGATGAGTTGACTAGTAAGAGCAATTTCTGGGAGTAGGTAAAGAACCTGTTGTTTCTCATTTAACGCTTTCTCAATCAGATGGGCATAGATGTGTGTTTTTCCACTTCCTGTGATGCCATGAAGGAGTACTGGCTTTTGATTATTAAATCCAGACTCTATTTCTGTGAGAGCTTGATGCTGTAAATCATTTAATTTTTCAATTGGGTTTTCATTTACAGAAAATTCGAGTCTTGATTTTTCGCGTTTTTCTTGTACGAATATTTCTTTGTCAATTAAAGCATTGATTGAAGCATTAGTTACTTCGTGCTTAACTAAAATGGTTTTTTCACATTCACCTTCAATACCATAATGAGCAATAAAGGTCATAAGTGTCTTGAGTTGTGCTTTTGCTCTTTTTTCGAGTTGGTTAAAGATTTCATGGAGTTGATCCTCATTAGCTAGGTCCTCATTTATCTTGATGTAAGAAGCAGTCTTAGCAGAATAATTCTTTTGAATATCATCTTTCAAAAAAATGGCCCCTTTAATATATAGTGACTTAACATACTTGTGAATGGATCGTGATTTAAGATAACTGGTTGCTTGTGTTATGCTCAATTCTTTTTCCGATAGAATAGCCTCAATTAAAAGTGCTTCTTTGGAGTCTAGAACTATATTGTCAGAATCAAAATCAGGATTAAGAACCATTTTTGACTCTCCTTCCAATTTTAGTCCAGCAGGCATAGCTGCATTATAGATCAACCCTAGTGATACCATATAGTAATTGGACATCCAGCTCCATAATTCTAATTGATTTTGATCTACAATCGATTCATTGTCAATGACGTCAATGATATACCTCGCCTCATAATCTTTAGGTGGTTTTTCGTGTATTGAATATATTAGTCCAGCAAGGATTTTCTTTTTACCAAATGGTACACTTACTCTTTTACCAATGATAATTTCCTCATTAAGTTCTGAAGGAACACGGTAAGTGAATAAGTTTTTAAGGTTAAGAGGTAGTAAAACCTCAACAAACTGGGTGTGTATTGTGTCTGAATTGTCCAATTATTGTAAAAAATACTATAATTATGTTCAAAGCTAAATTAAATCTTAACACAAGATACTACATTTGTGTATAATCAATAAAAATTGAGTGTTTTGACACTTTTAAGAAACATAACTTTTTGCTTTTGTATATCCTTATTTTTTGGATGTACCAAAAATGATATTGTTGAAATAATAGATGACCACAAATCAACAGAAACAAATATTTCGGTGGTTAGTGAGTTTCTCTCTACGTTTGATATCATAAAGGATGTAATTACCTCAGAAAATATTTTTAATCCAGACAAACTTACTGTTCTTCCGCTTGGAGCAGAGATCGTATATGCAGATACTACATTTGCTGATGGTGATGGTTTAGATGTATTGTTGAAGTTTGGCGATTTAGGATCTTCTCCATTTGGCTTATTGTGTAATGATAGCAAATACAGAGCGGGAACAATTTTGTTGTCCATTGATCAAGATTATCTAATTGATAACTCAACATTAAAAATATCTCTATCAAAGGAAGAACCCTTCTTTTCAGGAGACGGTGAGGAGATGACTCAATTGGTTGGAGATATTAAGTTTAAGAGATTAAATTCGGATAGAATTTCTGTGAAGTGTAATAATTTTAAATTAAAAAATTCTGTAGCAGACATTTCAATGAATGCAGATTTGGACATAGTTGAAGTAATAGAGCCAAGTATGTCTGAGATTGGTAATCATATTTGTGTTGCAGGAAATATCGGATTATCAAATGGTCATGAAACTGCAACTTTTACTATTACTTCTCCGTTGCAGAAACAATCAGACTACGATTGTCTGCGATTTATATCTAATGGTGAACTTCAAGTGGAAAAATCATCTACTATATCAGATATAACGGTCGATTTTGATCCAAACCAAGACGAAGGTTGTGATAGGCTAATTGTCATAACAACAAATGGCAAACGTGTTTTTACCCATTATTAATCAGACTAGGATAAGATAAATATTTCAGCTTAGAAGTACAATCCAAAATGTTTTCAAATTTATCAGTATGAAATTCTATACAACCTACTCCGCACGTAGGCATGTAATCTAATTTTATATTTAAATAGTCGTTAAAAACATCAGTTATACCCGGATTATGTGCAAGTATTATAACAGAATCCAATAAATTGTCGAGGTTCATGACCTTATTTATGAGAGTTTTCGGTGTGGCTAGATATAAATCTTTATCAAATTTTGACAGCGTATTTTTTAATTCTTTGTTTAAGTATTTCCAAGTCTCTTGAGTTCGTTTGGAGTCAGACACCAGCATGATATCAGGGATGGATTTTTTTGATTTAATAAATTTTGACATACTCTCAACTTCTTTTATCCCTGAATTCGTTAAACTTCTCTCATGATCACTTTGATGAAATGTCGCTTGGCATGCTTTTGCATGCCTCATGAATATGACTTCTTTCATTTTCTTTTTAGAACTTTAGCGAGTAAAACCCAAGAGGAGGCATAACATAATCCACCAATGGGAGCAATAAGAGCAAACAGATTTACGTTTAAACCTATGATGTCTTTTAATGCATGGATTATCAAACTTAATGAGAAGAATAGTATTCCGAGATAAACAAGGTAATAAACCCATTTATTGTATTTATTAAGCGTGAGGTAAATTAGGCTTATCATAATTATTCCTAAACCGTGAATTATCATATATCTGAGTCCTGTGTGAAAGGTTTTTAATTGATTAGGGGTAATTTTTCCCTCTAATCCATGAGCACCAAATGCACCAAGTAATATATACAAGCTACAAATA